>CAKZVG010000584.1 GCA_937921835.1 uncultured Bryobacteraceae bacterium
TCAGCATCGGCATGAATCACATCGATTCGGCGACACTGCGCTATGCCGAAAACGGCTGGATCTGGCGCGCCCGCTATCAGAACAGCGAACGCCGCTGGATCGAGGAGAGCGTGGGCGTCAACCTCCGCAGGTGGGGGTTCAACAGCGTCGGCTGGGTGCAGGAAGTGGTGATCCGAACGCCTTCCATTCACCGGCATTCGCGCAATTGGAGCTACGAGCACTACCAGTGGCTGGCGATGCCTTACTGCCACCTGCTGCCCTTCGCCGAAACGCATCAATGGGACGTCGAGACGCGGCTCCCGGACTTCTTCAGCCGGGACTTCGAGGAATGGTGCGATGCCGTCGCCCGCGACTCGTGCCAGCGCATGGCCAACGACCCGAAGCTGATCGGTTACTTCTACGTCGATTGTCCGGTGTGGGTGCACGCCGGGCTGGCCAAGTGGCGCGGACCGCTGTTCGATCCCAAGCGGCTGGAGAGTGAGACCGGACGGCAGGAACTGCGGGCGCTGGCCACGCGCTACTACCAGGTAACGCACGACGCCATCCGGCGCTACGACCGGAACCATCTCATCCTCGGCGACCGCTACGAGGCGCGCCAGCCGGTTCCGGTGGAAGTGCTCGAAGCGGCTCGCCCGTACGTGGACGTCCTGAGCTTCCAGGACTTCGCCGGCCCGGCGCAGGTGACGGCCGACCTGAAGCGGTTCCATGAACTGACCGGAAAGCCCGTGCTGCTGGCCGACGCGGCCGTTCCTGAACGCCGTACAGCCAAGGGAGCCGGACTGGGCAAGCGCTACGCCGAAATGATCCGCGCCCTCCGCGAACTGCCCTCATGCGTGGGCTGGCACGTCTGCGGCGCTTACCTGGCGAACCGTTCCCGGAACTACGGCTTCCTCGACGAGAAGGAGGAGGGCGACCCTGATTTCCTGCGCGAGGTCGCCGCCGCCAACGCCGCCACCACCGGATTCATGCGCCGCCTGTGAGGCCCGCCGGCGGAAGCCCGCTCCCGCAGGCGCTTTGCTTCTTCAGCGAAGGGGTGTGGAGGTCGGCAGGCATGCCGGATCTCGTAGGCGCTCCGATGCGGGGCGGGGAAGTTGCTTCCGTTGTAGCGGCCGCACCGGCGCCGCTTCAGGGCAGCAGCCAGGCGCCGTCATGGCGGGTTGGTTCGGGAGCGCGGACGATCCGGCGCAGTTCGCTGTGATCGAGCCAGTTGACCGCGCAGCGCGGGCAGTTGTCGATGACAATGTTGCCCGGGCCGGCGTAGGGATGGGTGTGCATGGACTCGCCGCAGTGGGGACAGCGCAGGCGGCGGTTGAGATCGCGCGGATTCAAGGGCTCGGGTTTGCCCGCGGACTGATCATAGCGCGCGCGCAGCGTGCGCACGATCTCGACAAAGCTCGCCATGGAGATCAGCAGCCCGCGGCAACGGCCGCAGTAGAGCAAGATCTCGCCGCCTGCGGCAGCCATCACCAGCGGCGCCTGGCAGAGGGGACAGGCGGTCTCAACCGGTTCGTCCAGCACGCGCACGCCGTCGGCGTTCGGCTCAGGGAAGTGGAAGGTCTGGCAGAAATCGCAGACCAGAGCCTCCTTGGCGGCCTCCACGCGCATCGCCGCGCCGCAGTTGGGACAGTTCACCCGCCGGACTCCTCCCCGACCCGCAAGGATAGCAGGAACGGGTGCGCTTCCGCGCCGCCGGGAGCAGGCCCCGGCTTTGACACCAGAGGAGGGAAAGTTTGTGCTTGCTGAGCCGTCAGGCGTACCCATTCCGCGTTACTATCAGAATATCTGCAAGCTGGGATGCTCTCCCCGGAAGAGCAGGCGCGCTAAGCGGAGTGTTTCGTACCGTGCGCCGAAGCGCCGCTTCCGTTCCCGGAAGTGAGCCGGGGAGCACGGAAAGAAAATCGCAGGAGGAGGCATGGCTAACCCCACCAAGTACGATACCGGCTGGTTCACCGACGCCGATGAGCTTACCGAACAAATCGGACTCGGCTACCGTGATCCGGCCCAGGTTCAGGCCGCGACGCGTCTCGTTGACGCATTCGCCCGCCGGGGTGGAAGCGGCGTCTTCACCAAGCTGGAGCGCGCCAAAATCGCCGCCGGACTGAAAAAGCGGCTGGCTGATTTCAATTCCTTCAACCAGGGCGATACCTGGCTGTGCGGGATCGCGACCTTCATTCGCGTCTGGGCGCACGACTTCCCCGCCCAATACGTCCAACTCGCCACCGATCTTTACGAGAAGGGCGAGGGCAGGCTGGCCAATCAGCCCAAGTACGCCGGCAAGGCCATCAAGCCATCGCAGGCGCTGCGCGACTCACCGCCGGGAAAGCTGTCCAACGGCAAGGAGTTCGACCACGCCGACTGGATCGTTCTGGCCTCGGTCCGCGAAGCGTTCAACAACGTGTTCGACTACACCGCCAACGAGGGGATCTTCCGCATCAAGGCCTGGAACTTCCCGCGCGATGTCGAAGGCGAGTTCAAGGCCGCCGGTTACCAGAAAATCGTCAACAAGGCCGACGGCCTGAAGTGTCAGGGCTACGACAACCTGATGGCGGCGACCCGCCTCTACGAATCCGGCTGGCGCGTGATTCTGCTGATCAACTCGCGGCTGCTCTCGCGCGACAAAAAAGCGGTCGGGGCCAGCGCGCTGGTCTACCATTCGAACCACTGGGTCGGCCTGAACCAGGCCATCACGATTTCGACCTTCAACGGCCAGAACCGCGTGTTGCCGTTCTCGGTGTACTCCTGGGACGGCTTGTACACCGTGCCGCGCTGGAATGAGCCGCTGCCGCTGACGACGTTTATCAACAGCTACTTCGGTTTCGTCGCCGGGCACGTCTGAGCGGGGGCGCGCAAGCGCTTGCCGGCCGGCCGGATCCCGGATCTGCTGTAATGGGAACGGCCGATGAGGAACTGGCTCCGCCAGAGCGGCCCGGAGACGCGTTCGCGCCGCCCGGGCGTTGCGATGCACGAACCAGGGGCGCGCCGCGGCGCCACCCCGGCCATCCCTTGCGGCATTCCGGAGTCTAGCGCCATGACACGCCGCCACTGCCTGATGCTGCCGGCCGGCGCGCCCGCGCTGAAGGCCCAGGAGAAGCTGCGGGTGGGCGTCATCGGCCTCACCCACGGCCACGCGCAAGGCTTCTTGCGCAACTACCTGAAACGCCCGGACCTGGACATCGCCGGCGTCTCCGAACCCGACGCGAGCGTCGCCGCGCGTTACCGCGAAGGCTTTCAACTCGACCGTTCTCGCCTGTACGCCAGCCACGCCGCCATGCTCGAGGCGGTGAAGCCGGAAGCCGCGATGGTCTTCAATTCGACCTACGAGCACCGCGAAGCGGTGGAACTGTGCGCGCGGCGCGGCATCCCGGTGATGATGGAGAAGCCGCTGGCGGTGAGCATGAAGCACGCCCGCGCCATGCTGGCGGCGGCGCGGAGCTCCGGCGCTCCGGTGCTGGTGAATTACGAGACCACGTGGTACGCGGTGAACGGGCCCATCCGGCGAATGGTAATGGAAGAGAGGCGGCTGGGCGCCCTCCGCCGCATCGTGACGCACTACGGCCATCGCGGACCGAAAGAGATCGGCGCTCCCGCTGAGTTCCTGGCCTGGCTCACGGACCCGGTGAAGAACGGCGCCGGAGCGCTTTTCGACTTTGGCTGCTATGGCGCCAACTTCGCCACCTGGCTGCTGGGCGACGAGCGGCCGCTTTCGGTTACGGCGCTGACGCACACCAACAAGCCGGCGGTCTACCCGCGGGTCGACGACGAGGCGACGGTGGTGGTGCAATACCCCGGCGCGCAGTTGGTGATCCAGGCCTCCTGGAACTGGCCGTATAGCCGGAAGGACATGGAGATTTACGGCGACAACGGCTACCTGATCACCTCCAACCCGCGCGACTACCGCTACCGCTGGGGGGCGATGAAACAGGAGGAATCCGCCAGCGCGCCGCCCCTGGCCGCGCCCGGGGACGACGTGATCCGTTATTTCGCGGCGGTTGTGCGCGGGCAGATCCGGCCCGAAGGGCTATCGTCGCTTGAGAACAACCTGCTGGTCACGGCGATTCTGGAGGCGGCCCGGGAGTCGGCGCGCAGCGGGCGCACGGTGCGCATCCACTCCCTCGCTACAGGAACTCAACCGTCCGGGCCAGCTTGACGGCGGGGTTCTCGCGAAGCTGCGCCAGCACCGCCTCGGGCACCGTCTCGTCGGTCTCCACCAGCGCCAGCGCGATCAGATGGCCGTCGCCGGGCGGCGGATCCTGGCGTCCCAGGGAGAAGTTGGCGATGTTGATTTTGTTGCGGCCGAGGACCGTGCCCACATGGCCGATGACGCCCGGCACGTCCTGGTTCTTCATGAACGTGAGGTGGCCGGCCAGCGGCGCTTCGCAGTAGATGCCGTCCACCTGGAGCAGACGCGGGCGGTCAAGCACCACCGCGCCCTCGACGGTGGTGAGGCCGGCTTCGGTCTCGACTTCCACCGCGATGGAATCCATGTGCCCGCTGCGTTTTTCGTGACGCTCGGCGACGCTGAGGCCGCGTTCGCTGGCGATCTGCATGGCGTTTACCAGGTTCGGCTTGATGTCCAGCGAGCGTTTGAGCACGCCCGCCAGTCCGGCGTTGCGGAGCAGCTTGGTGTCATAATCGGCGACCTTGCCGTAGTAGACCATGCGGACGCTGCGCGGATTTTCCGCGGCGACGTAGGAAGCGAACTGGCCCAGCCGGTCGGCCAGATCGATGTAGGGGCCGAGCGCCTTGTACTGCTCGGGCGACAGCGCCGGCATGTTGACGGCGTTGATGACGACCCCGCTGGTAAGGTACTCGATGAGCTGCTCGACGATGCGTATGCCGACGATCTCCTGCGCCTCCTCGGTGGAGCCGCCGATGTGCGGCGTCGCGATCACCTCGTTGAGCGCAAAGAGCGGAAAGCCCGGCGGCGGCGGTTCGGGAACGAAAACGTCCAGGGCGGCGCCGGCCACGTGTTTGGACTCGATGGCCTCGCGCAAGGCTTCGAGGTCGATCAGTTCGCCGCGCGCGCAGTTGACGATGCGCACGCCCGGCTTCATGGCCGCGAAGGCGTCTCTTGAAAGGAAGTTGCGCGTCTCGGGCGTGAGCGCCATGTGTAGCGTGATGTAGTCGGACTGGGCGTAGAGCGCGGACAGGTCGACCAGTTCCACGTTGAGGTCCGAGGCCACTTGCGGGCTGACGTAGGGGTCGTGCGCGATGATGCGCATCTCGAAAGCGCGCGCGCGCAGCACCACCTCGCGCCCAATGCTGCCCAGTCCGAGGATGCCCAGCGTCTTGCCGCGCAGTTCGTGGCCGATCAGACTTTTCTTCTCCCACTTGCCGGACTTGGTGGAGGCGCTGGCCTGGGGCACCGAGCGCGCCATGGCGAGCATCAGCGCGATGGTATGCTCGGCCACCGACACGGCGTTGCCGCCCGGAGTGTTCATCACCAGCACGCCAGCGGCGGTGGCGGCGGGCAGGTCAACGTTGTCGACTCCGACACCGGCGCGCCCGATCACCTTCAGCCTGGGCGCCTGAGCCAGCACATCGGGTTTCACCTTGACGGCGCTGCGCACCAGCAGGGCGTCGCAATCGGCCAGGTGAGACGCGTATTCCTTGGGGTTGGAGACCACGATGTCCCAGCCCGGTTGCGCCTTGAGCTTCTCGATGGCGGCCGGGGACATCGGCTCGGCGACAAGTACTTTCATCGATGTATTCAGTCCTCTCTCAAACTTTGACCGCGGCCGGAAGAGCCGCTTCGGCGTACACTTTCTGCGCCGCCGCCACGCCGGATCCGAACTCCACCGGGATGCCGTTGGCCGCCAGGATGATCTCCAGCGCGGCGACGATCGAAAAGACGTCGGCGAAATCGAAATAGCCCAGGTGGGCGATGCGGAAGATCTTGCCCTTCATGGTTCCCTGGCCGTTGGCGATGATGGCGCCAAAGCTGTTGCGGAAGCCCTTCACGATGACGCCGGAATCCATTCCCTCGGGCGCCTTGACGGCGGTCACCGATGAGCCTGGGAACTCGGGCGCGAACAACCCAAGGCCGAGTTGGGTCACCGCGGCCCGCGTGGCCTTGGCCAGAAGTTGCGCGTTGGCGATCATCTTGTCCATGCCGACGCTCTTCATGTACTTCAAGGCGGCGTTGAGCGCCAGGATCAGGCTGGTGTTGGGGGTCCAACTGGACTCGCCGAGCGCGGCGTTCTTCTTCTCCTTCTTGAGGTCAAAGTAGTAATGCGGCAGATTGGCCCGTTCCGCGAAGGCCCAGGCCTTGGGGCTGATCGACAGGAAGCCGAGTCCCGGCGGGATCATGAACGCTTTCTGAGATCCGCCGATGACCACGTCCAGAC
>CAKZVG010000585.1 GCA_937921835.1 uncultured Bryobacteraceae bacterium
TCGACGATCTCGCCCTGCGAGCAAGCCGGGCATTGGATGCCGATGGTCTTCTGCTTGACGTACTTGCAGGCGGGATAGTTGCTACAGGCGGTGAATTCGCCGAAGCGGCCTGTTTTAAGAACCAAACGGCTGCCGCACTGCGGGCAGTTCTCCTCCAGTGGAACGTCGGGCTTGCGCTCGGCGCCCGGGCCTCCGATGCGCTTGGTGGTCTTGCAGTCGGGGTAGCCGGAGCAGGCGTAGAACTGCCCGAAGCGGCCCTTCTTGAGCACCATCGGGCGGCCGCAGTTCTCACAGTACTCCTCGGCGTTCTGCTCGCTGAGATCCACCTTGTCGACGTCCGGCAAATCGACCGTCAACTCGCGCGTGTTGGTGCACTCGGGATAGCCGGTGCAGGCGATGAAGCTGCCGTGGCGGCCCCACTTGATGACCATGGGCTTGCCGCACTTGTCGCACACCAGGTCGGTGGGCTTCTCCATGCGCTTGATGTCGGTCATCTCGACCTCGGCGCGCTGGAGATCCCGCTCGAACTTCCCGTAGAACTCGGCCAGCGCCGCGCGCCAGTCGACCTTGCCCTCCTCAATCTCGTCGAGTTCCTCTTCCATGCGCGCCGTATAACGCACGTCGAAGATGTCGTCGAAGTTCTGCGTGAGCAGGTCCGTGACCACCATGCCGAGTTCGGTGGGGACGAACCGCCCGCCCTCCTTCCTGGCGTACTCGCGCTCCTGGATGGTGGAGAGGATCGAAGCGTAGGTGGACGGGCGGCCGACACCGTCGGCCTCCAGTTCCTTGACCAGCGTGGCCTCGGTGAAGCGCGGCGGCGGTTCGGTGAAATGCTGCTCGGGCAGGATCTGGCGGAACTCCAGCGTATCGCCCTCGCTCACCGCCGGCAGCTTGTGTTTGAGTTCCTCGTCCTCCTCATCGGGCTGGTCCTTGCCCTCCTGATAAACGGCCAGGAAACCGTCGAACTTGGGCACCGATCCGGTGGCGCGGAAGAGATAGCCCGCGCCCTGATCCTTCCGGGCAATCACCTCGATGGTGGTCTGATCAAACAGCGCCGGGTTCATCTGCGAGGCGACGAAACGCATCCAGATCAGCCGGTAGAGCTTCAATTCGTCTTCGGCCAGGTACATCGCCACCGACTCCGGCGTCCGCGCGGCCGAAGTCGGCCGGATCGCCTCGTGGGCGTCCTGGGCGTCCTTCTTGCCGCGGAAGACGTTGGGCGATTCGGGCAGATACTGCCGGCCGAAACGCTCCGCGATGAGGCCGCGCACCTCCTCCAGCGCCTCCCCCGACACGCGCGGCGAGTCGGTGCGCATGTAGGTGATCAGACCGGTGGCGCCTTCCTTGCCCAGTTCGATGCCCTCATACAGCCGCTGCGCCAGCGCCATGGTGCGCTTCACGCTGAAGCGCAGCTTGCGCGAGGCCTCCTGTTGCAGCGTCGAGGTGATGAACGGGGGCACCGGATTGCGCCGCTTCTCGCGCGTGGTGACGGAGCGCACCAGGTAGGGCGCGTCCGCCAGCGAAGCCACGATCGCGGCGGCCGCTTCCTGGCTGGGGATCTCGACGGCCTCCTCGGTGCCGTCCTCCAGAATGCGTTTGGCGAGCCGGGCTTCCAGCAGCGGGGGCTTCCGGGCCGCGAGTTGCACGTCGATGGTCCAGTATTCGCGCTTCTGGAACTCGCGGATCTCGCGCTCGCGCTCGACGATCAGCCGCAACGCCACGGTCTGCACCCGGCCGGCGGACAGCCCGCGCCGCACCTTGTCCCACAACAGCGGCGAGATCTTGTAGCCGACCAGCCGGTCGAGCACCCGGCGCGCCTGCTGCGCCTCCACCAGGTTCACGTTGACGTGCCCCGGCTGCTCGAAGGCCTTGCGGATGGCGTTGCGCGTGATCTCGTTGAACATCACGCGGAAGATGCGCGGGCCGTTCTTCTTGTTCTCCAGTTCCTCCTGCAAGTGATAGCAGATGGCCTCGCCTTCGCGGTCCGGGTCGGCCGCCAGATACACCGCTTCGACGCCTTTGGCCGCCTTCTTCAGCTCCTGGATCAGTTTTTTTTTGCCTTCGATCACCTCGTATTGAGGAGTGAAGTCGCGGTCGACGTCCACCGCCAGCTTGCTCTTCGGGAGATCCTTCACGTGTCCCAGGGAAGCTTTCACCGCGAACTGCTTGCCCAGGTATTTTCCGATTGTTTTCGCCTTCGCCGGCGATTCGACGATGACGAGAGATTTAGCCATATGGATTTCTGCGTAGTTCCAAGAATACTCCGCCCCGGCCCGCGGGTCACCACACTTTAACAAAATTCCTGCCCGGAAGCTGCCGGACCACTCCGAGCATTTCCAACTCGAACAAGGCGGCGATCACTTCCGACGAAGAGCAGTCCTCCACCGTTTCAAGGATCGTATCGATGTGCGTCGCCTCATCCACCCGAATCCGTTCCAGAACCGCCCTGGCGACCGCGTTCATCGGTCCCAGCGGCAATTCCTGTTGTTGCGGACCGCCCTCCCGCTCCTGTCCGGCGGCGCCCAAACGGCGCCGGTCCGCGGCTGGAATCTCGGCGATCACGTCGTTCCAGTCCTGCACCAGCTTGGCGCCCTGCTTGATCAGCAGGTTTGGCCCCCAACTCAACCGGGAGGTGATGTTGCCCGGAACGGCGAACACCTCCCTGCCCTGGTCGAGGGCCAGCCGCGCCGTAATCGAGGAGCCGCTGTACTGCGCTCCTTCCACCACCACCACGCCCACGCCGATTCCGCTGACAATCCGGTTCCGCACCGGAAAGTTCTGCGGATAGGCCGGCGATCCCATCGGGAACTCGCTGACGATCAGCCCCTGCGCCACGATCCGCGCGGCCAGCTTGCGGTTCTCCGCCGGATAGACCACGTCCGCGCCGCAGCCGAAAACCGCGATCGTCCCGGCCTGGACCGAAAGCGCGCCGTTGTGAGCGGCGGTATCGATTCCCCGCGCCATGCCGCTGATGATCGTCAAGCCCGCCCGGCCCAGGTCCGCCGCCAGCCGTTCGGCGACCGCCACCCCATAGGGCGTCGGGCGGCGCGTCCCGACGATGGCCACCGCAAGCGAGGCCAGCAGTCCGGTGCGCCCGCGCGCGAACAGCAATAAGGGCGGGTCGTAGATCTCGCGCAGCCGCTCCGGATACCGCGGATCCGTTATCGGGATCACGACAGATCCGCACTGCTGCATCTTCTCCTTCTGCCCGACGGCATCTTCGAACGTGCACCCGCTGGCGATCCC
>CAKZVG010000586.1 GCA_937921835.1 uncultured Bryobacteraceae bacterium
GCGTCGCACGATAGGCCGCAAACGCCCAAGGCACGTGAGAATCGGGGACGGCTCGGCCGCGCGACGCGAACCAAGGGTGCCGGAAAACACTGCCCGCGGCGCGGACCACCCGGACAGTATCCGGCAGCGGCTCGGGCGCGGGGTCGGCCTCCTCGGGGGGCGGCGTGGTGGTGACCAGCGTCGCTTGCCACCCGGCGCGGCAGAGGTACTTCAAGGCTTTGCTCCAGCGCTGGGTTCCCCACAGGCTCTTGTAGCTTGGCGAGTAGTAGCTGACGAGGATGAATCGCCGCTCATCGCGATGGCCCGGCTGTCGAGCGTTTTCCATCCGGCGCCGGACCGCGATGCGCAGTGCCGCGGCCCCGGTACCGATCCAGCATAGGGCCTGCACGCTGCTTTCGACGAAGAACAACCTGGTCACCGCCGCGCCCTGGGAACAGGTCTCCCTGAGGGCCCAATACCGCTGCTTGAGCTGCTGTCCTGCGGAGCGGGTCGTCATCGAAAGGCTCCCGTCGCGGCGTCCGGGCGGGTCGGGGTCGGGTTCAGGTCGCGAGAATTTCATTCGAACCCTGATGATAGGCGGGAGCGCAGACCCACCGTCGCCGCGATTTGTAGAACAATGTCACAACCGCCGCAAATGACGAAGGCATCCGGTCTCCGGTGGCCTCATCGGGCGCCGGGATCTCACGATCGCCGGCCGCGGACCCGTGGCCCGGCCGTCGAACAACCCCACCCGAGAACCCGGTTTGCGGCGCAGTGACCCAACCGCCGATCACTTTCGCACGTGCGACCCGCCATCCTCTTCTGGTTCTACAAGGACGCCGAACTTTGCGCGAACCGCCTCGAGATCCTGCGCCGTTTCAATCCGCGCGCCTCGATCTTCGGGCTCTTCGGTGGGGAACTCGCCGAAGCCGACCGGTTTCGGCGTCGGCTAGGGGGTTTCTTGGACGACTTTTACGCGTTTCCGCATCAGCGGGAGGCGCGGTGGAAGTGGTATCACGGCGACCAGCTTCTGGCGAGCTGGTACCGCGAGCGCGGCGCGAGCTTGCGTTGGGAAACGATCTTCGTTGCCCAGTGGGACATGCTGGTGTTCGGTGAGGTCGGGCAGCTGTTCGACCGGCTGAACCCCGGGGAGCTCCTGTTCTCGGGCTTGCGGCCGTTGAAGGAGGTCGAAGCGTGGTGGTGGTACACGAGACCCGGGTCCGCCGAGCGAGAGGAGTGCCTTCGGTTTCTTGACTTCGTTCGCCTTCGACACGGCTTTTCCGACGAGCCAATGTGCGGCGAGTTCATCGTCGTTTGTCTGCCGCGACCTTTTCTCGAGCGTTACGCGCAGATCCCGGAGCCGGATCTCGGGTTCCTCGAGTACAAGATTCCGACCTACGCCCGAATCTTCGGAACGCCCTTCTGCAGGGACCCCCGGTACGACCCCTGGTGGGGCGATGACCCGGCCAGCCGCGGGGTGCCACTCCTGGGACGCGCGCTTAACTCCGAAACGCAGGAGGTGCCGCTGCGAAGCATCGTGTGCCACCTCGCGTGGCCGGCCGGGCGCAGGATTTTTCATCCCGTGTTCCAGCCTTATCCGCACGACGCGGTCGGAAGGCTCCGAGCAGTGGTGCGCGAGGTCGTCAGAGAAGAACTGAAGCCGCGCTGGTGGAGGTTGCAGCGACGACTATCACGAAGTAACTGACGGCGAACGCGCAGATCCGGGATACAGCCGCGCCGTCGGTTCCCGGTCAGGCGACGACGCGGCGCCTCAACGCGTTCCGGTAAGGTCCCATCCGACCCAACCTCGGACTGTAACCTCTTCGACTAGCAACTCCGCGAATGCTTCATGTACCGGCGCGGCCGGGTGTGCGTCCACGCGGCTGACCCTGCGGCGGTCCTGAGGAACCCGCTCCCATGCCGGGCCGAGCGAGATGGCTGCAATTTCATACTCCGACAGCGTCCGGAGGAACTTCTCATCGCCGCTAAGGTGTGCGACGAGGAGCGGTACCCCTCGCTCTCGACAGGCGGCGGCGATCCGGCGAAGCGCGGCGTGGGCTTCGTGCCAGCGAGGATGTTCCGTGATGCTCGGCCGTGGCGCGCCGGCAGGCTGCGGCTGGAGTCGCGCCATCACCTGAGTGACTTGGTTGAGATAGGAGAGCTGGCGAAGCCGATCAACCGCTTCGGGCAGCGAAGCCGGCCACCGCCAATGACGGCGCCACGTCGCCTCGTTCGGTACGAGCCGCGGATCTACGTCGTTATCGACGAAGACGACGATGACGATGTCAGGCGAGTACCGCCAGCCGTGCGCCGCCAGAAAAGTGGCTTCCTGCTCCGAGTTGTAGCCGTTGACGCCCGCATTGATGACCTCCCAGGCCTGGCCCGTACGGCTCCGCAGCAGGGGTTCCATCCGATCCGAGAAGGTCTCGCCTTGGTCGACCCCCCATCCGAACGCCACGGAATCGCCCAGAACGAGAATCCGCCGCTCTCCGGTGGGCTTGGCGAACGGAATCTCGTGGTCGCGCAGCCCCCGCGAGTTCAGGCGTACGTTCAGCGTGCCTAGGCGGTAGGACGCGTTCTTTGGGTGCGCATATCCCATGTCAGGATCGTTCACCATGCCCTGCATGTGATATGGAAGCCAGTGGAAGAAGTCCAGTCCCCACGGTGCGAAGAGCCGCAGGCCTAGTTCGGTCAATCCCAGAGTCAGCACGGTCGCGATGACGAGCGTATAAGCATTCTTGCTCAGCTCGGCGAGCTTGCCCGCGGGGCGCACAAGGACGTACGCAAGGATCGCCGAGAGACCGGCGAGCGCGGCCAGCACTGCCGCGTAGCCCAGACTGTAGCGGCCGAGGAGATCCGGCGAACTGCTGCGATGAGCCAAGCCGAACACGATCAGGCCGCCGACGATCACCAGGAAGGCCAACGTGACTGCCCGAAACGCACCGTGGCCCCGCCACCTCTGCGGGCGGTCGGAACCGGGCGGTGATGTCGTCATCGGTCTTCTTGCTCTACTCGGGCAGTTCCTTGCGGACGCCCGGCGGCCTCTCGTGCGGCACGAGAGACAGTTTACGATAAAACTCCGGCAGTAAGCCGGTCGAGAGTTCCCGGAAACGCACTGGACAATCGGGTCTCCGTTGGAGGGTGCGGCGCTCGCGTGGTGCGGGATCATCCGCTAGAGCCTCAGCCGATGTCATCCGACGAAGGAGATCATCCGCGCGTCCGGGAGACTGAAAAAATCTGTGAATTCCACTGGCATATTCCTTCCTGCCGGCCCCCTGAGGCGCTCTTCCTTTGCCGACGCTTGCGGAAACGTGCGTGCGCGGGCACCATCGTCAACCCGCGGCAGCCGATGCTCCGTCACCCGTGAGCCACGAGTCGTTCGATCGCGACGAAGCCTTGCCAGGCGGCTCGAACCGAGCGCTGGGGATCGTCTTCGCCGTCGTCTTCGCCCTGATCGCGCTCGTGCCGCCGCTGTTCGGCGGGCCGATACGCCTTTGGAGCCTTGGCGTCTCGGCTGCGTTCCTCGCCGCCGCCTTCCTTGCCCCCGCGTTGCTCGGGCCGCTCAACCGGGTGTGGACCCGCTTCGGGCTGCTGTTACACCGGATCGTGAGCCCGATCGTGCTCGGATTCATGTTTTTCGTCGTGGTTACGCCGATCGGGCTGCTGATGCGCGCATTCGGCAAGGATCCACTGCGGCTGCGTTTCGATCGTGTCGTGCGCAGTTATTGGATCGAGCGCAAACCGCCCGGGCCGGCGCCCGAGAGCCTGTCGGACCAGTTCTGAGGAGCCGCTGATGAGCCTCGTCGCCGAGCTGTGGCGCTTCATGCGCGTGCGCAAGAAGTTCTGGCTGCTTCCGATCATCGTGGTGATGTTCGTACTCGGCGGGCTTCTGGTCCTGGCGAAGGGTTCGGCGGTCGCGCCGTTCATCTACACGCTGTTCTGACTCCGGGCGCATGCGGGTATTGGGAATCTCGGCCTTCTACCACGACAGCGCGGCCGCGCTTATCCAGGATGGCGAGATCGTCGCCGCGGCGCAGGAGGAGCGCTTCACCCGGAAGAAGCATGACGCGGGTTTCCCCGACCATGCCGTCGATTTCTGTCTCGCCCACGCGGGCATTGGTCTGGACGACGTCGACTTCATCGCGTTCTACGACAAGCCGTTCCTGAAGTTCGAGCGGCTGCTCGAGACCTATCTCGCGTTCGCGCCGCGCGGGTTCAAGTCGTTCAGCATGGCGATCCCGGTGTGGCTCCGGGAGAAACTGTTCCTCAAGGATCTGCTCGTCAAATCGCTGCGCGGCCGCGGCACGGACCGCAAGCTCAGCGGGCGGCTGCTCTTCTCCGAGCACCATCTGAGCCATGCCGCGAGCGCGTTTTTCCCCTCGCCGTTCGACGAGGCTGCGGTGCTCACCATGGATGGAGTGGGCGAGTGGGCGACGACCTCGCTCGCGCATGGCTGTGGCGCCAAGTTGGAGGTTCGCCGGGAAATCCACTTCCCTCACTCGCTCGGCCTGCTCTACTCCGCGTTCACGTACTACACGGGATTCAAGGTGAACTCGGGGGAGTACAAGGTCATGGGGCTCGCTCCCTACGGGGAACCGAAGTACGCCCAGCTGATCTTCGACCGCCTCATCGACCTCAAGCCCGACGGCAGCTTCCGCCTCGATCTGCAGTATTTCGACTACTGCACCGGTTTGACGATGACGAACGACCGGTTCCACGAGCTGTTCGGCGCGCCGCCGCGCAAGGCCGAAGCGCGGCTGACCCAGCGGGAGATGGACCTGGCCGCGTCGATCCAGGCGGTCACCGAGGAGGTGGTGCTTCGGCTCACGCGTTCGATCGTCGCCGAGACCAGGCTGCGGCGGCTTTGCCTCGCCGGCGGCGTGGCGCTGAACTGCGTCGCGAACGGGAAGGTGCTGCGGGACGGGCACGTCGAGGACATCTGGATCCAGCCCGCGGCCGGCGATGCGGGGGGCGCGCTCGGCGCGGCGCTGGTCGGCTACCACCTCTACAAGGGGCAGCCGCGCCCGGCGCTGAACGACGCTGGCGACCGGATGAAGGGGGCCTATCTGGGACCGGAGTACGGCCAGTCGGAGTGCGAGGCCCGACTGCGGGCGGCCGGGGCGCGTTTCACCGTGCTCGA
>CAKZVG010000587.1 GCA_937921835.1 uncultured Bryobacteraceae bacterium
TGCCAGCCAGGTGGAGATCATGCTGGCGCAATTACGCACTCTGCTCGGCGCCAGCGCGGAGTTGCGGACGGTGAGCTACTCTCTCACCGCCGTCTATCGCACGTCACCGGGGGCGGCGCCCGTGCTCACCGGCTATCAAGCCAGCAACATCGTGGAGGTGACGGTCGCGGATCTGTCGTTGGTGGGGCGGGCCATCGACACCGCGACGCAGGGAGGCGCCAACAACGTCAGTTCCCTCCGCTTCACGGTGAAGGACGAGCACCCATTACAGACACAGGCGCTCACCCAGGCCGCCCGGCGCGCCCGGACCCAGGCCGAGGCCATCGCCGCCGGGCTGAACGTGCGCATCGGAGCGGTGCTGTCGGCCGGCGAGGGCGGCGCCTACGTGGTCCCGGTGGACCGTTCAGCCGCCGCCGCGGCGCCCGCGACTCCCGTGGAGCCTGGCATGGTTCAGATCCGGGCCAGCGTTTCGGCGGAATTCGAGATCCTGCCGTAGCGGGATGAAAACGAACGCGGTCCGGCTGCTTGAAACCCTCGGCATCGCGCACCGGCTGGTTGAATACCGGCCTGATCCGGACAATCTGTCGGCGGAAAACGTAGCGGCCAGGATCGGCATGCCTCCAGAACAGGTTTTCAAAACGCTGGTGGTGCGCGGAGACCGGAACGGCGTTTGCCTGGCGGTGATTCCGGGCAACGCCGGACTGGATCTGAAGGCGCTGGCGCGGCTGACGGGCGACAGGCGCGTGGAACTGGTACCGCTGAAGGATGTGCGGCCGCTGACCGGCTACCTGCGCGGCGGCGTGACCGCGCTCGGCGCCAGGCGCGGTTATCCGGTTTTTCTGGACGAAAGCGCCGGACTGTTCGATGAGATTGCGGTTTCGGTCGGTGCGCGGGGTCTTCAGGTGGTGCTGTCCCCGGCCGGTTACATCGCCGCCGTGAAGCCGGTGATCGGCGCCATCAGCCGGGACAAGGGGTGCTAAGCTGGCGGGGTGAGGGTCGGGATCACCTGCTATCCAACCTACGGCGGCAGCGGCATTGTCGCCACGGAGCTGGGCCTGGAACTGGCCACTCGCGGGCACGAAGTGCACTTCATCAGCTACGCGAACCCGATCCGGCTGGAGTCCGGGACGCCGCGGATCCACTATCACGAGGTGGAAGTCTCAACTTACCCGCTGTTCCAGTATCCACCCTACTCACTGGCGCTGGCCTCGCGGATGGCGGAGGTGGCCGAGCGCTACGAATTGGATTTGCTGCACGTGCACTACGCCATCCCGCATTCGATTTCGGCTCTGCTGGCGCGGCAGATGCTGGCCCCACGGCGGCGGCTGCCGTTCGTCACCACGCTGCACGGCACCGACATCACGCTGGTGGGCGTCGACCGCTCCTATCACGGCATTACCAAGTTCTCGATCGAGCAGTCCGACGGCATCACCACGGTCAGCGGCTATCTGCGCCGCCGCACGGTGGAGGTTTTTGACATCGCCAACCCCATCGAGGTGATTCTGAACTTCGTGAATTGCGAGACCTACCAGCCGGATCCGGAGGCGCGGCGCAAAGCTCCGTTCGGAGCCGGCGAAAAGCTGCTGATCCACATCTCCAACTTCCGTCCCGTCAAGCGGGTGATGGATTGCGTCCGGGTCCTGGCCGAGGTGCGCCGCAACCTGGCCGCGCACCTGCTGATGGTCGGCGACGGTCCCGACCGCGGACCCGCCGAGCGGCTGGCCTACGAGCTTGGCGTCTCCGACCACGTCACGTTTCTCGGCAAGCAGGACCACATCGAGCGGTTGATTCCGCTGGCGCACGTGCTTCTGCTCCCAAGCGACCTGGAAGCTTTCGGACTGGCGGCGCTGGAAGCGATGTCGTGCGGCGTTCCGCCGGTGGCGACGCGTGTCGGCGGGGTTCCGGAACTGGTGACGCACGGCGTGGACGGGTTCCTGGAGGCGCCGGGGGACATCGAGGCGCAAGCGGCGCGGGTTTCGGAGTTGCTCTCGGATCAGGCGCTGTACAGCCGCATGGCGGGCGCGGCTCGCCAGACTGCGCAGACCCGCTTTTGTACGTCGCTGATCATTCCGCAGTACGAGGAGTACTACCGTCAGGTGTGCGCCCGCGGGCGGGACTGATCCGCTCAGGGTTCGCGCGGCGGAAAGGCCAGGAAAAACGGCTGTATGCGCGCCTCCATGAGGCCGGCGCGTACAGCCGGGTCGCCAGCCAGGACACGGCGGGCCTCCGCCTCGTCGTCGACTTCGAGCACCACCAGGCTCGCCGGCCGGTTGGCATCTTCCACCTTACCGCCCGTGGCCAGACGTCCGTTGAGATACAGCTTGTTCAGATAGTCCGTGTGCTGGCGAAGGGTTTCCTGCTGCGCGGGCGAGAGCTTCTTCAACTCCTGCGTCGGGCTCAACGTCAGCAGGAAATGTTTCTTCCCTGCGCCCGGAGCCGCCAGGGCGAGGATGACCAACAAGAGCGCGATTCGCATCGTTCTTCGAGTGTGGCGGCTTCCGCGGCGGACGTCAACCGGCAAGTTTGATTGCTAGCATAGAGATAAAGGCAAGAAGACCGGCTATGAGGATTCGGGCCGCCATCGCCCTGGGGCTGTTTCTTCCCGCCCTGCCGCTTTCGGCGCAACTGCTCGGTTTAAGCGAGCCGCACGAGATCGAACTTGGGAGGCGCGCCGCGGCGGAAATCGAGTTCGACCCACTGCTGTCCAAAACAGGACAGACCCGTAGCACCGCCTGCTGAAAACAGGCCACTTGGAAACCGTGCATGAAGCGTTCCGGGTGGAGGTCTCCAGTTTGGGATTCCGGGGCCTGTCCAAATCATACGAGCGCCAGAGTA
>CAKZVG010000588.1 GCA_937921835.1 uncultured Bryobacteraceae bacterium
CGGGCACGGCTGTCAACAATCTGCCCGGAAGGAATGTCGAGGGGCGGATCGAAGCCGCTGACCTTCGTCCCTCCGGCGGCGGTTAGTCCTTCCCGGGTACGCCCGCTCAGCGTCGAGACTACCGGAATCCTGGTGATGGCGGCGCAGAAGGACGTGCCTGGAAACCGCACGTATGCTCCCGGCCTCCACGCGATTTCGCGGTTGCGCGGAGGCCGGGAAGAACCGCGAGAATCCATATGAGGCTGTCTTCAACTGCAATCGCAATCCTGGCGCTAGCGCTTGCGCTGGGCTCCTGCCCTCTGCTCGGGCAGACGCAATCACAGCTCACCGGCGCCGTCACCGACGCTACTGGAGCGGTCATTCCTGGCGCGGCGGTTACGATCCGGAACGGCGAAACCGGCGATACACAACACGCCTCGACAAACGAGAGCGGGATCTTTACGTTCCCCTATCTGCGGCCCGGAAGATACGCTCTTGCCTGCGAGATGCCAGGGTTCAAAAAATACTTGCGCCGCGGGGACATCGTTCTGGAGACAGGACTGGTCTCGAGAGTGGATATCGTCCTCGAGTTGGGCGACGTAACCGAGGTCGTCGAGGTGACCGCCTCAAACCCGATACTGGAAAGCGAAAGCGCGGCGGTAGGCGCGTTGATCGAGCGGACCACGGTGCGGGACCTGCCCGTGGAAAGCCGGCGCGCGGGGTCGCTTGCGCGCCTGCTCGGCACGGTCGTGCTCACCACCGAGACCGGACAGGAAAGCACCCCGCGCATGAGCATCGCTGGGGGTCGCGGCGACAACCAGATGTACAACTTGGACGGCGCCGTCGCGCAGAACACCGCCCTTGGCACGGCCTTTCTGGCGCTGAACCCGCCCGCCGAGGCGCTCCAGGAGTTCCGGGTTCAGACCAGCAATTATTCCTCGGAGTTCGGCCGCGCCGGGGGCGGCCTCATTCTGATGACAACCCGGTCGGGCTCCAATAAGTTCCACGGCGCGGCGTATGAGTTCCTCCGCAATGACAAGTTGGACTCGCGCTCGTTTTTCGCTCCCCGCAAGGCGCCGCTGCGCTATAACATCTTCGGCGGAACGCTCGGCGGGCGGATCGTACGGGACAAGACGTTCTTCTTCGTGAACTATGAGGGAACCCGGCGGCGGGACGGCCTGACGTTTGCGAACGTGATCGTCCCCCACCCAGCCAACGTACTCGGAGACTTTTCGGCGCGCCGGGACGTTACCGTGCTGGATCCCTCGGCCAACGCTCCTTTTCCCGGTAACGTAATTCCGTCCAGCCGGATCGACCCTGCCGGCCAGGCGTTCGCAAAGTTCTATCCCGCGCCGAACGCCGCCGCCAACGACGTGACGCGCGCCCCCCGGAACAACTACGTGACAAACGTGGCTGACGGGCTTTCCCAGAACTACCTGACTCTGAAAGTGGACCAGAACTCCGGCCAGAACAATCGCTTCAGCGGACGCTTGATCTACATGAAGGCGTTCACGGACACCGCCGCCGTATACCCCGACCCGACAGGCGACTATCGGGCTGGTACGCGTCCCTTGCGGCATACGAATGGACTCGTAAGCTGGATACGCATTCTCGGACCGGCGCTGGTGAACGACGCCCGCTACAACGCCGGCAAGCGTTTCGGCCGTAACAGCACGCCGGGAGCGGTTTCGGGGACCAACGGCAAGTTGGGACTTCGCGGCGTGGATGCGGAGGGCTTCCCATGGATTACCGTCGCCGGGCTGTCGGCTCTGGGGCGGAACATGCACGGGCGGGACCAGGGCAGCCTCACGCACCAGTTCGTCGACACGCTGACGTGGATAAAGGGAAAGCACCAGTTCAAGACTGGCTTCGAACTCCGCTATTCTCTCAACGAGGACATATTCAACACCACCGGCGGCGGCGGATTCACTTTCAGCGACCGCGCGACAAACGACGGGCTGGCCGCGCTGTTGTTGGGCTGGACCACCACCGCTCAGCGGCAGACCACGGACATGATCGCGAGCCGCTCGGACTTCTATGGCGCATTCATTCAGGACGACTGGAAGGTTCACCCGCGTCTGACTCTGAACTTTGGCGTGCGCTGGGATCTGGATACCCCGCGCTGGGAGAGACAAAACCATCAAAGCGGATTCGACGGGAGTGTGATGAACCCGGTGGCCGGCGTTCCCGGTGTGATTACATTCTCGGGGCGGGACGGGCGCGGCAAGTACGCCCACGATTTCGACGCCAACAACTTCGGACCCCGCTTTGGCTTCGCCTATCGCGCCGGCGGCAGGACGGTTCTCAGGGGCGGGTACGGCATATTCTACCTGGGCTCGTACACCAACGTGGTGGCCATCCTGACAAACGGCTTTGGAGACAACGCTTCCTTTGAGTCCCCGGACGGGGGCTTCACGCCGGCCTTTCTGTTCCGGAACGGGCTGCCGGCGGCGATCCGGGAAGAATTGGGGCCCGGCTTCGGCGCTGTGCGGGTTGGCCAAGCGCCGCGGATGGCCACCGGCTTCCTGCAACAGAATCACCCGAATGGCTACTCCCAGCAGTGGAACCTCACGATACAGCGGGCGCTCACCAAGGACATTTTGGTGGAAGCCGGTTATATCGGCAACGCCGGCCATAAGCTGGCCTCCAGCGCGATGGACATCAACCAGATCCCGCTGACAAACGGCCGCGGGCCGGCCAGACAGGAGCAGCGGCTCAGGATTTACCCGCAGTTCAGCGCGGTAACCTGGAACAGTCCGCCATGGGGAGATTCGAGCTACCATGCCTTGAACGCCAAGGTCGAGAAGCGCTTCTCGGGCGGCCTTAGTTTCACCGCCAACTTGACGTGGTCGAAGTTCCTCGACGACGCGATATCGGGGGCCGAACTGGGAGGAAGCGCGGGCGCTGGGTACACACACCATGAACTGCTCGGGCTCAACAAGTCCTACTCGGGAAACGACGTCCGGCTGCGCTGGGTGAGCGGCGCGGTGTACGAGCTGCCCTTTGGCCGCGGCAGAGCAATGCCGCTCCGGAATCCATTGCTGAACGGGATCGCCGGAGGCTGGGGGCTTGGCGTGATCGCCGAACTGCGGACCGGCGCCCCCTACGGGGCGGTGGAGCAGACCAACCGCAGCAACACGTTTTCCGGCCCGCCGCGCCCGAATCTGCTGCGGGATCCGGCGATCCGCGCGGAACGTTCGAGGGGCGAAATGCTGGCGCGTTACTTTGACACCGGCGCGTTTGAGGCGCCGGCGGTGGGCGTTTGAGACGGTGAGAGCGAATGTCCCGTGGCTCCGGGGGTTGCTCCTCGCCGCC
>CAKZVG010000589.1 GCA_937921835.1 uncultured Bryobacteraceae bacterium
CGCCCGGGCGCTGGTCCATCGCGGAAACCGCCGAGCACGTGGTGATCACCGAGGACACGCTGTTCGGCTATTTCAAGAAGCTGCTCGCCCAGCCCGCGGGAGCGCCGAGGAAGGTGACGCGGGAAGAAGACGAGAAGATTCTGGCCTGGATCACCGACCGCGGGAGGCGCGCCACCGCGGCCGCCGAGGTGCGGCCGTCGGGCCGCTGGAAGGCGCCCGAGGAAGCCGCGCGCGAGTTCAAGGCGCGGCGCGGGCGCACCATCGAGTACCTGATATCATCCGGCGACGATCTGCGCTCGCGCCTGCGGGGCAGCGATCCGAAGATGGACGCCTACCAGTTCCTGCTGGTGATCTCAGGGCACACCGAGCGCCACGTGGCGCAGATCAACGAAGTGAAGGCCGCCCCCGGCTATCCGCGCTGACGGTCCGCAAAGGCAGCCTTCAGCGGGATGTGGGCGCTGGCGGGCGGCGGCCCGCCAGCCGCGCCGCGAACTCCAGCGCGTTCACCAGGCTGCGCGCCGACGCCGTGCCCTGCCAGGCGATGTCGAAGGCCGTTCCGTGGTCGACCGAGGTGCGGATGATGGGCAGCCCCAGCGTGATGTTCACTCCGCCCTCGAAATCGAGCAGTTTGAGCGGCACGTGTCCCTGGTCGTGGTACATGCACACCACCACTTCGAAGAGCTTGCGGCGGACCGCCAGATGGAACAGCGTGTCGGGGGCGAAGGGGCCCTCCACCGGCAGCCCGCGCCCGCGCGCCCACTCCACGGCGGGACGGATTTCGCGGATTTCCTCGTCGCCGAACAGGCCGTTCTCGCCGGCGTGGGGATTCAGCCCGGCCACCGCCACGCGCGGCCGGGCGAACAGGCGCGCCGCGGCTTCGCAGGTAAGCTCGATGATGCGCCGCAGGCGCGGCTGCTTCACCCGTTCGATCGCCTCCCTCAGGGAGACGTGCGTGCTGACATGGGTCACCACAAGCTGCTCGGCGGCCAGCATGATGGTGACGTCGGGCGCCCCACAAAGCGAGCCGATCAGCTCGGTGTGGCCGGTGAAGGCCGGGTCCGTCAGGCGCGTGGCTTCCTTGTTCATGGGCAGCGTCACCATGGCCGCGATCTCACCGGCCAGCGCGGCGCGCGTGGCGGCCACCACATACTCGCGCGCCGCCGCGCCGGATTTTGCGTTGACCTCGCCGATGCGCAGCTCCGCCGGATCCAGGATCCCGAGGTCGACGACGTTGAGGCGGCCGGGGGCGCGGTCGGCCGGCGAAGCGGCGGCGCGCAGCGAAACGCCCAGGTTCAACCGCCGGTTGCAGAGTTCGAGAACCGCCAGATCCCCGAACACCACCACTTCCCGCCGCAATTGCCCCGCCTGGAAAGCCCGCAGCAGGATATCGGGTCCTACGCCCGCGGCGTCGCCCAGAGTGATTCCGAAGATCATTCCGTCCCCCGCAAATACGCTTCGATGCGTTCGAGCACATCCGGTCCGCCGAAGCCGCCCGCCTTGGTCACCAGCGCCAGTTCGCGCCCGCCGGACGCGAGCACGGAAACCGGAACGCCGGGAAGCGCCTCGCCCAGCGGCTGGAGCCGCCACGCGCCGCACTCCTCCAGGATCGCGCGGGCGGTGTCGCCTCCGAAAACAGCCAGGGCGTCATAGGACTCGGCTTCGAGCGCATGCCGGGTCTGGCGGGCCAGCGAACGGGCGATTTCGCGCGGATCGCCGGCCAGGCGGTCATCGCTGACGATGGCGTCGAAGCGCGGCGCCCGCCGCACCTGCTCGCGCGACACCGGGTTGAGGCTTCCGCAGACGACCAGGAGCTTCGCCGCGCGCAGCCGGCGCGGCACGGCGCGGCGCGGAACCGGCAGGCGGCGCACCCAGGCGCCGGCAAAGGCGCCGCTCCCGGCGGCCAGCCGTGGCAGCGCCGCGGCGGCGCGCTCCAGGTCGGCATCCGAGGTCCCGTCGGCCACGTCCACCGCCAGGCCCGCCACCAGCCGCCGGACGGAGCCTTCCGGCGAGGGCTGAAGAGGATCGCGCCCATAGCCGGTCTCCTCCAGGCGTTGGCCATGGACGTAGAGGATGCCGTCCCGCACCGTCCGTCCCTGCGCCGGATAAGCCGGTGCGTAAACGATCCTGGCGCCCGGCCGCGCCGCCAGCAGCCCTTCGAACTCGGCCCGGATGTGGCCGCGCAGCGTCGAGTCGGTTTTCTTGAACAGGAATTCCGCCGGACATCGCCGGGCCAGGCGTTCGGCCGTCCGCCGGGCGTGCGCCGCCGAGCCGCGGCGCGTGCCGGTGTCGATGACCAGAGCGTCGCAGCCGTCCGCAGCGGGGTCGGCCTCCAGCGTCACGGCGGTCCGCACTCCCGCCGCCACGAACAGCGCGCCCACCTCGAGCGCCCCGGTCGTGTCGTCGGCCAAGCCGAGTAAAGCCAATTGCTTAGCTGGAGCGATCCGTCCTCCCGAACTCTCCAGTGTAAATCGCGGCTTCCCGCCGTGGGAGTCACGGTACACTGTAGACGTATGTCTTTCCGATTGGCTGTGAATTACCAGCCCAAGGGAGACCAAGAATCGGCGATCGAGCAGCTCGCGCGCGGCCTTTCGGCCGGCGAGCCGCACCAGGTTCTGCTGGGCGTGACCGGTTCGGGAAAGACCTTCACCATGGCCAAGGTCATCGAACGGATGGAGCGCCCGGCGCTGATCCTGGCCCACAACAAGACGCTGGCAGCGCAGCTCTACCACGAATTCAAAGCGTTTTTCCCGTCCAACGCGGTCGAGTATTTCGTCAGTTATTACGATTACTACCAGCCGGAAGCCTACATCCCGTCCAGCGACGTTTACATCGAAAAGGAAGCCACCATCAACGACGAGTTGGACAAGCTGCGGCTGTCGGCGACGCGCTCGCTGTTCGAGCGGCGCGACTGCGTCATCGTGGCCAGCGTGAGCTGCATTTACGGTCTGGGATCGCCCGAAGCCTACTACGGCATGTTGCTGATGATCGAGAAAGGCGAGCGGATTTCCCGCCAGCGGATTCTCCAGCGGCTGGTCGAGATCCTCTACGAGCGCAACGACGCCGACTTCCGGCGCGGCACCTTCCGCGTGCGCGGCGACGTCATCGAGCTCTTCCCGACCTACGACGATTACGCCGTGCGCATCGAACTCTGGGGCGACGAGATCGAGTCGCTTTCGCAGTTCGATCCCCTCACCGGCGCGGTGCGAAAAACCTTCCAGCGCCTGCCCATTTACCCCAAGACGCATTACGTGATGAGCGCCGAGACGCGCGAGAACGCAATCCGCAGCATCGAGAACGAACTCGCCTGGTGGCGGGGCGAGCTGGAGAAGCAGGGCAAGCTGATCGAGGCGCAACGCGTCCATCAGCGGACCCTGTTCGACATGGAGATGATCCGCCAGATCGGCTACTGCCACGGCATCGAGAACTACTCCCGGCACTTCTCGGGACGCCTGCCGGGCGAGGCGCCGCCCACGCTGCTCGACTACCTGCCGCACGACGCCATCCTGTTCATCGACGAGAGCCACCAGACCATCCCGCAGTTGCAGGGCATGTATCACGGCGACCGCTCGCGCAAGGAGAATTTGGTCAACTATGGCTTTCGGCTGCCGAGCGCGCTCGACAACCGTCCGCTTACCTTCGAGGAGTTCGAGAACCGCGTGACGCAGGTGATCTATGTCTCGGCCACGCCCGGTCCCTACGAACTGACCAAGTCTGGCGGCGACGTGGTGGAGCAGGTGATCCGGCCCACCGGGCTGGTGGATCCGGAAGTGGAAGTCCGGCCCATCCGCGGCCAGGTGGACGACCTGCTCGAACAGATCCGCCAGCGCATCGAACGGAACGAGCGCGTGCTGGTGACGACCCTGACCAAGCGCATGGCCGAGGACCTGGCCGAGCACTACTCCGAGGCCGGCGTGCGCTGCCGCTACCTGCATTCCGAAGTGAGCACGCTCGACCGGGTGCGGATCCTGCGCGATTTGCGCCGCGGCGAGTTCGACGTGCTGATCGGCGTCAACCTGCTGCGCGAGGGGCTGGATCTGCCCGAGGTCTCGCTGGTGGCCGTGCTCGACGCCGACAAAGAAGGATTCCTGCGCTCCAGCGGTTCGCTCATCCAGACCATCGGACGGGCCGCGAGACATCTGAATGGCCGCGCGATTCTTTACGCCGATGTCATGACCGGCAGCATGCGGCGCGCAATCGAAGAAACCAACCGCAGGCGGCGGATCCAACAAGCCTACAACCAAGCCAACAACATCACGCCGCAGTCCATTATCAAACCCATCGACATGAGCCTGGTCGCGATCGCGGAGGCCGACTACGTCACGGTGCCGCTTGAGCCGGCCGGGGAGGCCGTCGAGATGACACCCGATGAGCGCGCCCGCTTCATCACCGGCCTGGAGGAGCAGATGCGCGAGGCGGCGCGGAAGTTCGAGTTTGAAAAGGCGGCGCAGTTCCGCGACCGGATCAAGGCTCTCAAGGCGCACAACCCGTATGAAGAAAGCGCACTCCTTGGCGCTGGTGGCCGCGGGCCGGATTAGGGGATCATTTCTGGCCCGCCTTCCCGGGCTTGCCGAGTTCCTGGGCCCTGTCAAAGGCTCCTCCTTCCGGCTGGCAAGCCGCGTGGCGAACATCCTGCGCGCCGGGTATCCGGTGCGCCATTACGGCGAACTCAAGGCTTCCGGGATCATCCTGATTCGTGTCCCGGACAGCCAACTCCGCGCGACCGTGGAAGAATTGGCTCTGGTTCCCTTAGACTGGGACTCGGCCAGCGTGGTGCTGTGCGACAGCGAGCTGGACGCGGGCGAACTCACGCTGCTGGCCGAGCGCGGCGCCGCCGTCGCCTCGCTTACCCCTGTGCCCGGGCAGGACGAACGCCGCCTACTGGTGGAAGGAGGCCGCGCCGCCGTCGCGGGGTTGCGCAAGACGCTCGAACCGCACGGGGTGCGGCTGATCGAGGTCGAGAGCGGATCGAAGGCCCTCTGCCTGGCGGGACTGGCGTTCGCCGGCATGTTCTGCGCGCCGCTGCTGGCCGCGGCCGACCGCTGCTTGCAGGGCGCCGGGTTGCCGCCCCATGAAGCCTCGCGGCTGCTTGAGGCCTCTTTCGAAAAGTCCCTGCGGGGATACCTGAAAGCCGGCCGCAACGCGATTCCGGCGGCGCGCGGCGCTCACGCCGCGATCCAGCGCCAGCTTGCCGCCCTGCGGCGGCATAATCCCGAACTCGCCCAGGTGTTCGCCGACGCCGACGCCGCGGTGGCCCGCATGCGTTCGGGCAGCGAGCGCTGGCTGGCGCGCGCCGCAGCGGGATAAACGCGCAAGAAACCGCGCCGCGGGCGTCTGGCGCGCGCTACGTGCGCGGCGCCCACGCCAGTCCGGTGAAGCGCACCTGAATGCCGGTCTTTTTGGGCCGGATGACGAGCGGCTCGAACGGCTCCGCCATCGGATCCATGGCCGCGGTGAGCCGCCCGGTCTCGGCCTCGATCTCAGCCTGAAGCTCCGCCAGTTGCTGTTCGAGCGCCTCAATCGTCTCGCCCGCCCGCTGGACGTCGCCCGCTTCCTTGCGTGCCCGGCTCATGGAGCGCAGCGCCGTGCCGGCGCGGCCGACATTGGCGCTCGACATCATCTTGCGTCCGAACAGCGCACCCAGTAGGGTGGAACCAATGCTCACGGCGGTTTGTAGCTGTTGCGAGCGCGCCTGCTCCTGTTCCCGCGCAAGCGCCTGCCGCGCCCGCCGCAGGCGGTCCTCAAGCGACGCCAGCCGGGGCGCGTAGCGCTGCCGCAGCCGCGCCACTTCGCGGTCGCGCTCCTCGCGCGCCCGCTGTTGCAGCCGGATCCGGAAGTCGCGCTCGCTCTCGCCGGGCTGGGAGGTCTCCGCAAGGGACGGGCTGCGGAACAATTCCACTTTCTCGTTAGCGTAGAGCCAGTTCGCCAGCTCGCGCGACCAGTCTTTGTAATTGGCCGCCTTACCCGCCGCCCGGGGCGGGTTCGCGAACGCCGCCTCCGGCCGCGGCTCCCGCTCCAGCTCGTCGAGCCCGAATTCCGCCTCCGAGGCGTTCTCCCAGCGGACCGCAACCGCGCCGTCCTCGAACGGCGTCAGCACCAGGACTTCCTTCGTCACATCGACGCCGGCCTTCTCTTCGAGAATCCGCACCTGCGCGGACCCCAGCAGCATGGGCTGGTAGACCGGGCGTCCCATCCCCCGCGGCGGCACGAAATACTGCGGAATCTCCGGCGGCAGCACCGGAC
>CAKZVG010000590.1 GCA_937921835.1 uncultured Bryobacteraceae bacterium
GGTGGCGCCGCTGGCGGCGCCCGGCTTCTGCGGCAGGCTGGGCGTGGCGGGCAGCGAGGTTTGCTCGGTGACGAAAATGGCCCGCACACCAGAGAAGTAGAAGCCGCGCAGGAAGGGATTGGAGCGCAACTGGCTGGGGCGGCACAGGTCCACCAGGAACTGAACCATGGTGTCGCGGATCTTGCGGAACTCGCGCGCGAACTCGTAGGCGGCGGGCAGTTTCTCGGCGTCGTGTTCGCGCGGCAACAGTTCGATGCGCTTGTCGCAGAGCGAATAGTAGAGTTCGTTGAAGGCGTAACTGAGGCGGCGGGACTCCTCCTCGTCGTAGACGCCGGCGCCCGAAGCGCGCATGGGCAACGTGGCGCCGAAAACCTGGCGCGCCTCGTCGTTGTTGAAGGTGCGCACCCACTCGGCGAAGAAGGGGATGCGGTCGGTGCGGGTGAAGAGGACGTAGACGGGCAGATTGACGCCCAGGGTCTGCGAGATCTCGCCCAGGCGGGCGTGCAGATTGCGCGCCATCACCGTGAGCGCGTCGCCGGGACGGGTGAGATGTTCGCAGTCGAAGCACAGAATCACGGCGCGCGGGGCGCCGGCTTTCTTTTGGCCGAAGATGGCCGAAAGCCGGCCGGGCTGAAGGCGGCGGATGAGCTTGTTCCAGCGGACGCTGTCGGAACTCAGGCCGCCGCCGGCCTCAATGAACACGGCCTGGCGCGCGAACCAGAAGTTGGCGGCGCGGGTCGGCACCACGTTGTTCTCGTGATAGATGTGGCCGGCCAGGAGTTCGGGTTCGATACCCGAATGGACCATGGTGGTGGTCTTCACCGAGCCGGCGTCGCCCATCACCAGGAAGACGGGCAGATTGGCGATGCGCGGCTCCTGCGCCAGCTTGGAGGCGGCCAGGCGCGTTTCGGCCTCGCGGAACAGGATGTCGACGTCGCCCTCGGCCTCCTTCGGCGCCGCGCCGCCGCTCGCGGTTTGGGACGCGGCGGCCTGCTTTCGGGCCTCTCGCTTGGAGATCCACCAGTAAAAAAGGCCGTAGCTGGAGATCCCCAGCGAGGCGAGCGCACCCCGCAGCAGCCAGAGATCGGATCCGGTCAGCTTCGTCAGCGAGGTGAGCACGAAAGCCGAAATCATGTAAATGACGAAGACGCCGCCACCCGCCCAGTAGACGTTCATGAGTCCTCCTTACCGACGGCCCTCGGCGGCGACGGTCTTCAGGCTGGAAATGCCCGAATTCAAGACGATCTTGTACGTCGCAAACAGCGCCAGCGTCACAAACAGCGCGGCGGCGGCGGCGATCAGGAACCGTTTGACCATGGGGTCGCCCGCGGCCGGCGGCGGCGGTTCCTTGGGCAGCGCCCAGCGCGGGGAGAGATAGGGCTGGCCCTTGCGAATGCGGCGGATCTTCTCGGCGGTTTGCTCCATCAGGGCGCGCAGTTCGCCGCGCCCGCCCAAGCTGTAGCGCCCCGCGAAACCGAGCAGCAGGCAGAGGTAGTAGACCTCCAGCACGTCGGCGGTGGTATGGGTCTCGTTGGCGCCGAGCAGCCGCTGGAGGTACTGGAAGAACACCTCGCCCGCGATGTGATGTCCGAACAACTCTTCCTGGAGCGGCTGGCGGGGCCAGTCGGCGAAAATCGGGCTGCGCAGGTTGAGAATCGACTCGTCGAGATACGCCACCACGGCGAAGATGGCAAGCTGGATGTCCTCGGCGGTGTAGCCGCGCCGCCGCGCCTCCTGGTCGGCCATCTTGAGCGCCTCGCGGAACTGGTAGCGAAACGCGGCGGCGTCGGTGACCGGCTGGCGGTTGGAGCGCAGCCGCTCGACGACCGTCAGCACTTCCTGAAACGCCAGCGCGAGATTGTCCGCTTTGCGCTCCTGAGCGAGTTCGGCGGCGCCTGGTGTACTGGTCATCGTCTCCTCCGAAGGCGGCTCCGCCCCTCGGCGCGCCGCCCGTTCTCCCGATTATCGCGTGAACCAGAGTCGTGCCGGTGGATGCCCGGCCAGCTACTTAGAATACCCGGTTGCGGGAACGGTTGCCAGAGCGGGGGCGGACGGCTAGATGTAGCCGAGTTCAAGCCCTTTGAGCACCGCGCGGGTGCGATCCCGCACGCCCAGTTTGGAGAGGATGGAAGAGGCGTGGGCCTTGATGGTGCCCTCGGTGTTGCGCAGAATGCCGGCGATCTCGCGATTGCTCAGGCCGGCCGCCATGAGGCGCAAGACTTGGGTTTCCCGTGGCGTGAGCGGATCGGGCAGGGCGGCACTCTCGAATGCCGGACTGATCATCCGCAGCCGCGCCAGGCTTCCCTCGGTGATGGCCGGGCGCAGGATGGTTTCGCCCCGCAGCACGGCCTGGATCGTGTGCGCGAGTTGGTCCAGAGACACGTCCTTGCGCAGGTAGCCGCGCGCGCCGGCGCGCAGGCCCCGGACCATGGCCTCGCCGTCGTCGAAGGTGCTGAGGAGAATCGCGGGGATCGCGAGGCCTTCCGCGGCCAGCAGTTCCAGGACTTCCGGACCGCTGTGGCCGGGAAGCCGCACATCCAGCAGGATGACGTCGGGACGGGTGGCGCGGATCACCGCCAGCGCCTCGGGGCCGCTGGCCGCCTCGCCGGCGACTTCGAATTCCGGACGCAGGCTGAGCAGCTCCCGCAGGCCCTCGCGCACCAGCCGTTCATCTTCCACCAGCACCAGCCGGATCATTCCACATCTTCCCGAATGGGAATCCACCCCCGCAGCGTGAATCCTCCCCCGGGAGGGGCAGCGATCTCCAGGTCCCCTCCCAGTTCCCGCAGCCGGCCGCGCATGCCACGCAGGCCGTTGCCAGCCTGGAAGTCCGCCGCCGGAGTTCCGTCGTCGCGCACCTCGAACGTCCACCGGCCGGCGGATCCGGCGATTCTCAGCCAGAGGTTGGCGGCGCCGCCGTGGCGGATGGCGTTGGTGACGGCCTCTTGAGCACAGCGCAGCAACGCCTGCGCTTCGAGTGGGCCAAGTCCGTTTTCGGGCACCTCAAGATGCACCGCCGGGCGCTCCAGACGCGCGGTCAGGTTTCGCAGACTCGTCGCGAGATCCAGCCGCCGGTTTTCGCGCATGCTGGCGACGGTCTCCCGGACGTCGGCCAGGAGCAGCGTGGCGATCCAGTGCGCCTTTTCAATGGATGGCCGGGCGGTCTCGTTGGCCCGATGCAGCGCCACTTGCAGATTCACCGACAGGCCGACCAGGTGGTGCCCCAGCAGGTCGTGGAGTTCGCGCGCGATCCGCAGACGCTCGCCCAGGCGGCTGCTCTCGGCCAGCAGGTGCTGCGTGGCCTCGAGCTCGGCGTTCCGCCGGGCGAGTTGCTCCCGGCTCTGTTCGGCCTGCACGATCACAAACCCGGCGGAGAACGCGAACAGAGTCCACACCAGAACCGACAACAGGGTCATGGCCGCGGCGGCAGCCGGGGGCGAATGTTTGAGTGATTCGCTGGCCTCGAAGTCGCCGGCGGCGTGCGCGGCTACGCCCAAGGCGAGAATCAGCGCCAACAGAACGCCCAGCCAGCCGAATGCGCGCCGGCCAGGAACCAGCAGCGGAATTTGCGCCGCCAGTACGAAGCAGAGTTCGACGGCAACCGTCAGGCTGCAAAGCAACTGCACGGCCAGCAAAGCCACGGAAACGGGCCGCGGGCGGTGGACCTCGATGCGCGAGGTGTTGCGCCACCAGGCGGCGCAGAACGCTCCCACCGCCAGAATTCGCACGATCTGCTCCCCCGCGCCGGTCTGTCCTTCGAAATGGGCATCCGTCAGCGCCGTGGCGCCGATGGTCAGCGAGGCCAGAATCCCCGCCGCTTGCAGCAGCCGGCGGGGCGCGGGAACGGTCATTCCATTTCAGGTTACAGGAGCCGGGACGGCCGGCGCCTCTGCCGGAAGTCAGAGACAAGCGCCCGGCTTCCGACCGATGTGCGCCGGTCCGGA
>CAKZVG010000591.1 GCA_937921835.1 uncultured Bryobacteraceae bacterium
CGGCAACTGGGGGGTGGGCGCGGTGGTGGGGCGCGCTGCTGGCATTGACGTTGGCTCTTCAGGCAGGAGAGAAGAAAGCCGCCTCCGGGGCGGAGATCTTCCGCTCGGCGTGCGCCGCCTGCCACGGTTTCGACGGCAAGGGGGCGAGCCGGGCGTTCGTCGGCTTCGACACCCGGCTGCCGGATTTCAGCGACTGCAACTTCGGGATTCGCGAGCCGGATCAGGACTGGTCCGCAATTGTGCATCTGGGCGGGCCGGCGCGCGGCTTCTCGCCCATCATGCCCGCTTTCGGCGACGCCCTGACGGCGCAGGAAATCGGGCGCGTCATCGACTATCTGCGCGACTTCTGTCAGGAGCGGCCACGCTGGCCCCACGGCAACCTGAACCTGCCGCGGGCCATCGTCACCGAAAAAGCCTTCCCCGAGGACGAGGTGCTGCTCACCACCATCGTGAACGCCGAGGGCGCGCCCGCCATCACGCAGCGCATTCTGTACGAGAAGCGCTTCGGCGCCCGCAACCAGATCGAGGTCTTGGTGCCGTTGGGTTTGCGGCGGCCGGACGGCGGCGAGTGGGCCGGCGGCGTGGGCGACATCGCGCTCGGCATGAAACGCGTGCTGGCGCACAGCCAGCGGACCGGTTCCGCGTTCAGCCTCTCGGGCGAAGTGATCCTGCCGACGGGCGACAAGCGGCGCGGGTTCGGGCGGGGCGTCACCCTGCTGGAGACGTTCGCCACCTACGGGCAGATCCTGCCCGCCGACAGCTTCTTCCAGTTCCAGGGCGGCTTCAAGGCGCCTACCCACAGCGACGATGCCTCCAAGGGCGCCTTCTGGCGCTTCGTCGGCGGCAAGACCTTCGCGCAAGGCGGCGGGTTCGGGCGTGCGTGGTCGCCCATGGTCGAGTTCCTCGCCGACCGCGATTTCAAGACCGGCGCCGTCACAAAGTGGGACGTGCTGCCGCAGTTGCAGGTGAGCTTGAGCACCCGCCAGCACATCCTGGCCAACTTCGGCGTGCGGATTCCCGCCACGAACACCCACGGACGGCCGGTGCAGATTCTGGTCTACCTGCTGTGGGATTATTTCGACGGCGGCTTCAGGGAAGGCTGGTAGAGGGAGGGGAATCGTGAGAATCGCAAGACTGTTGCCTGCCTTCGTTCTCGCCGCCGCGATCCCGGCCTTTTGGGGCGCGCCGCGAAGCGCGCCGGAGCCCGTGTTTCAGACCTTCGACCGCTGCTTCGCCTGCCACAACGGCATCTCGGCGGCTTCGGGCGAGGACGTCTCAATCGGCTTCGCCTGGCGCGCCAGCATGATGGCCAACGCCGCGCGCGACCCCTACTGGCAGGCGGGCGTGCGGCGCGAAACCCTCGATCACCCGTCCGCGTCCGCGGCCATCGAAGCCGAGTGCTCCCTCTGCCACATGCCAATGGCGAACTACGAAGCGCGGCTCGCCGGGCGCCAGGGGCAGGTATTCGCGCATTTGCCGGTGAACGCTGGCGACCGCGCCTCGGCGCTGGCCGCCGACGGCGTCTCCTGTTCGTTGTGCCACCAGATTTCAAGCGAGAAGCTCGGAACGCGCGAAAGCTTGGTGGGCCGCTTCGTCATCGAGAAAGCGGGGGCCGGAGGCGAGCGCCTGGCCTACGGTCCCTTTGAAGTGGACGCCGGGCGGACGCGCATCATGCGCTCCGCCTCCGGGTTCCGTCCCGCCGAGGGCAAACACATCCAGCGCTCGGAGATGTGCGCCACCTGCCACACGCTGATCACGCACTCGCTTGGTCCGGATGGGAAGCCTGCCGGCGAACTGCCGGAGCAGATGCCCTATCAGGAGTGGCTGCACAGCCAGTACCGCGAGACGCGAAGCTGCCAGGACTGCCACATGCCGGCGGTGAAGGAGCCGGTGGCGGTCTCGGCGGTGCTCGGCGAGCCGCGCGAGGGCGTTTCGCGGCACGTGTTTGTGGGCGGGAACTTTTTCATGCAGCGGCTGCTCAACCGCTTCCGCGACGAACTGGGCGTGGTGGCCTTGCCCCAGGAACTGGAATCGCAGGCCATGAAGACCATCGCGCACCTCCAGACCGAGGCGGCCGAGGTCGCGATCGGCAGCGTCGAGGCGCGCCCGGACCGGCTCGAAATCGACGTTACGGTGCGGAACCTGGCCGGACACAAGCTGCCCACCGCCTATCCTTCGCGCCGAGTCTGGCTGCACGTCGCGGTGCGGGACGGCGGCGGACGGACCATCTTCGAATCCGGCGCGCTTTCGCCCGGCGGATCGATCCAGGGCAACGACAACGATGCCGATGCGGCGCGCTTCGAGCCGCACTACACGCGCATCTCGGAAGCGGGCCAGGTGCAGATCTACGAAAACATCATGGCCGACACGAAGGGCGCCGTGACCACCGGGCTGCTCCGCGGAGTGCGCTATCTCAAAGACAACCGCATCCCGCCCGAGGGCTTCGACAAGCGCACCGCGGACCAGGAAGTCGCCGTGGTGGGCGCGGCGTTTGAAGACCCCGACTTCACCGGCGGCCGCGACACCGTGCGCTACTCGATCGCCACCCGGGGCGCGCGCGGACCGTTCCGCGTCGAGGCCGAGTTGTGGTATCAGTCCATCGGCTTCCGCTGGGCGGAGAACCTGCGCCGCTACGACTCGCCGGAAACGCGCAACTTCAGCCGCTACTTCGATGCCGTGAAGGCGGCCTCTGGCGCGGTGCTGGCGCGCGCGCGGGCGGACCATTAGCCGGCGGCGTCCTGCCAGAATAGGGGCATGGACAGCACGATTTCCGCCGGGGAGACCTTCGAGTTGGAGAAGCCGCATGCGCTCGAGGTCCGCGAAGTGCTCGAGGAGCTGGGCAGTTCCCCGAATGGTCTGACTGCGGACGAAGCCGCCCGCCGCCTCGAGGTGGTGGGCTACAACCGCCTGCCGGAGCCGCCCAAGGAGGGGCTGCTCAAGCGCTTCTTTAAACATTTCCATGATCTGTTGATTTATATCCTGCTGCTGGCGGCGCTCATCACCGCGCTGCTCGGCCACTGGGTGGACACGGGCGTGATCCTGGGCGTGGTGGTCGTAAACGCGGTGATCGGCTTTATTCAGGAGGGCAAGGCCGAGCGCGCGCTGGAGGGCATCCGCAAGATGCTTTCCCTGCACGCCCAGGTGCGCCGCGACGGCGGGTGGGTGAAGGTCGGCGCCAAGGAACTGGTTCCCGGGGACGTGATCCGGCTGCGCTCGGGCGACCGGCTGCCGGCCGACGTGCGGCTGATCGAGGCGGTAAACCTGCGCATCGAGGAATCCGCGCTGACCGGCGAATCGGTGCCCTCGGAGAAGAACACCGAGCGGGCGGCGCCGGAGGCCGGCGTGGGCGACCGCCATGGCATGGCCTACTCGGGCACCATGGTCGCCGCCGGGCAAGGCGTGGGCGTGGTGACCGCCACCGGCGCCGCGACCGAACTCGGGCGCATTAACCGCATGATCGCCGAGGTGGAGACGCTGGCGACGCCGCTCACGCGGCAGATGAACCGCTTCGGCAAGATCCTCTCGGTGGTGATCGTGGGCATGTCCGCGCTGATGTTCGTGGCCGGATGGCTGCTGCACGGCTTCAGTGCGGACGAGCTGTTCCTGGCGGCCATCGGGTTCGCGGTCGCCGCCATTCCCGAGGGACTGCCGGCCATCCTCACCATCACGCTGGCGCTGGGCGTGCAACGCATGGCGCGGCGCAACGCCATCACGCGCAAGCTGGACGCGGTTGAGACGCTCGGCTCGGTCACGGTGGTCTGCTCGGACAAGACTGGAACGCTGACGCGCAATGAGATGACGGCGCGCCGCGTGGCCACGCGCGCGGGCTGCTACGACGTGTCGGGGACGGGATACCAGCCGGAGGGCAAAATCACGCTCGACGGCCGCGAGGCGCCGCTCGAGGCGCACCCCGGCTTGCGCGCGCTGGTGGAAGCGATGGCGGTGTGCAACGATTCCGAGATCGCCGCCGAAGACGGCCAGTGGAAAGTCGTGGGCGATCCGACCGAGGGCGCGCTGCGCACGCTGGCGCGCAAGGCCGGCTTCTCCGCCGAGGAATACGAGCGCGCCGCGGTGATCCCGTTCGAGTCGGAGAACAAGTTCATGGCCACGCTCAACCGCGCGCCGGACGGGACAACGCGCATCCTCATGAAGGGCGCGCCGGACCGGCTGCTGGATCGCTGCGCGGAGCAGGCGGGAGCGGACGGGT
>CAKZVG010000592.1 GCA_937921835.1 uncultured Bryobacteraceae bacterium
TCGGCGTCGGCATCCGCGTGATCTCCGGAACCAAATAAGACGCTTCCCGCCCCCCTTTCGGGCGGAACGCGGGCCACCGCCGGCTGCGCTCGCCCGCCGGCCAGCCAGCCGCTCGCCGTTTGTCCGGGAGAGCGATTGCGATATACTCGTAACCAAACCGGCCTGTGATGCCGGCGGTTTGAAGGGGTTTGTACATGAAAATCCGTCTGTTCTCGCTGCTTTGCCTGCCGCTGCTCGCCGCAGGGCAGGAATTCCGTGGAACCATCCTGGGGCGGATCACCGACCCCAGCGGCGCCGCCGTCGCGGGCGCATCCATCCTGGCCGTGAACGCCGCCACCAACGTAACGTTGCGCACCTCCTCCACTGAGACCGGCGACTACCAGATCCCGTTCGTCGTGCCGGGCGAGTACGAGGTGCAGGTGGAAGCCACCGGCTTCAAGCGCATCAACCGGCCTGGGATCCGCATCGCCACCAACGAGCAGCTCACGCTCAACTTCACTCTCGAAATCGGCGCCGCCACCGAGACCATCACCGTCACCGCCGCCGCCCCGCTGCTGTCGACCGCCAACGCGGACCTCGGCCAGGTGGTGGACAACGTCTTCGTGGGCACGATCTCCGTGTCCCTGTCGCGCAACATCATGAACATCCGCAATCTCGCGCCCGGCGTGACCGGCTCTACCGGCACCTATACCAGCAGTGCGCAGGACTCCTTTTCGATCGCCGGAGGAGGCGGCACGCGCGGCGACAACGAGGTGATCATCGACGGCATTCCGAACACCACCGTGAGCGGAACCATCGGTTTTGTTCCCTCGGTCGACTCCGTCGAGGAGGTAAAGGTCCACACCACGATGTTCGACGCCGCCTATGGCCACTCCAACGGCGGCGCGGTGAGCATCACCACCCGCGGAGGGAGCAACGAATTGCGCGGCGCGGCCTACTACTACAAGCGCTGGAACTCCCTCTACGCCAATAGCTGGACCAACAACCGGCTGGGGCTGCCGAAGGCGCCCGTCGAGTACCACCAGTGGGGCTACACGGTAGGGGGACCGGTCTTCATCCCCAAACTCTACAACGGACGGAACCGCACCTTCTTCTCGACGTCACTCGAACGCGATCACGACCCGCGCGAATTGACCCGCCAGGCGCGCGTGCCGACCGAGGCCGAGCGGCAGGGCGATTTCTCGCAGACGCGCAACCGGCTGGGAGGACCCTTCACCATCTACGATCCCGCCACCACTACCGTCTCCGGCGCCACCGCCACCCGGATGCCTTTCGCCGGAAACCGCATTCCCGCCTCGCGCTTCGATCCCACCGGCGCCGCCGCTCTGAGCAAGTTCCCTTCCCCCACCATCTCCGGAGTGAGCCAGATCGCCGCCTTGAACTGGGCCAACAGCAAGACCTACACCGTCGATCAATCGCAGGTGGGAGCGCGCATCGACCACGTCATCTCGGACAAGCAGCGGCTCTTCGGCCGCTTCGGCATGTTGAACCGGCTCCAGGCGGCGGATGACCTCTTCTTCGGCGCCACTTCGTTCCTGGGCAGCGGCGCCGATCTGGGTTCCCTCAAACGGCGCCGGATCAGTGTCGGACTGGACGACACGGTGGTGTTCTCGCCCACCCTGGTGGCGTCCTTCCGCGGCAGCGTGCTGAGCTATGGGACCAGGAACGCGGGCGGCGCCGCCGGCGCGCCGGCCAGCGACCTCAAGGTGGCCGACATCATCCTCCGCAATCAGGCCATCGTGGGCTGGCCGAACTTCAACCTGGGCGAGAACCTTCCCGGCATCGGCAGCTCCAGTTCCTTCTCGCGCGATATGATCGGATCGCTGCTCTCCACCTGGAGCAAACTGATGGGCCCGCACTCGCTGAAGTGGGGCGCCGACTACCGGCTGGGCCGGATCAACAATGTCAACCCGGGCGGCAACGCGCCGGGGACGTTCAATTTCAGCTCGACCTTCACGCAGTCGAATCCGTTTAACCGGCAGTCGGCCGACACCTCCGGCACCGCCATGGCGTCGGCCCTGCTGGGGCTGGCCGATTCCGGCAACCTGGGCTACAACACCGCCACGTCGATCCAGAATCACTATGTGGGGCTGTTCGCCCAGCATGACTGGAAAGCCACCCGCCGGCTGACCGTGAACCTGGGCTTGCGTTACGAGCTCGAAACGCCGTTCACCGAGCGCTTCAATCGCATGACCTATCGCTTCGACGAAAACGCGGCGCTTCCCGTGCGGGTCCCGGGGCTTGACCTGCGCGGAGGCGTGCTTTTCGCCGGCGTGGACGGCAACCCCAGGCACGCCGGCTCGGACCGCAATAACTTCGGTCCCCGCGCCGGCTTCGCCTTCAGCCTGACGCCGAAGACCGTGCTGCGCGGCGGCTACGGCATGTTCTACAGCATGATCTCGATGAACAGCGGCTTCTTCGGCGCCATCGGCGTCTTCAACGCCGTGACCCCCTACGTAGGGACCATCGACGGCGGCGCAACGCCCTTCACCACGCTCGCCAATCCGTTCCCGGGCGGCCTGCGGACCCCCCAGGGCAGCTCCGTCGGTCTGCTGGCCGAAGTAGGGAATGCGATCAGCGTCTTCGACCACCGCCGGGTGAACCCCTACAACCAGCAGTGGCAGTTCAGCGTGCAGCGCGAGCTGCCGGCGCGCGTTCTGCTCGAAGCCGCCTACATGGGCATGCACAGCGTCAAGCAGATCGAGAGCTTCAACCTCAACGAGAAGCCGGATGTGTACCTGGCCCTTGGTGCGGCCGAGAACACCCGCATCCCGAATCCCTTCCTGAACGTTTTTCCGGCCACTTCCACCCTCGGCCAGGGAGCCACCATCACCCAGAACCGCCTGTGGGGCCGCTTTCCACAGTACACCAGCATGACCGTTCAGGGCATGAACACCGGGCGGGCGCTCTACCATTCGCTACAAATGAAGGCCGACAAGCGCCTCACCAAGGGTCTGAGCGTGCTCTGGACCTATACCTGGTCGCGGCTGATGGAAAACTACACCACCAGCGTCATCAACGTGCGCAAGTACCGCGCCGTATCCGACCTGGACCAGAAGCACGTCGCGCGCCTCGCCTTCGTCTACGAGTTCCCGGTGCGCTTCACCGGAAGCGGCGCAGCGAACGCCTTCCTGCGGCAAGT
>CAKZVG010000593.1 GCA_937921835.1 uncultured Bryobacteraceae bacterium
CGAGTCGGCCAAGCGCGACGTCTGGAAAGACCTCCGCAGCCTGGCCTACTTCGGCCTGTGCGACAGCGCCCGCAAGCAGAACGACTTCACCAGCGCCATCGGTTACTGCCAGCGGTCCCTTTCCTACGATCCCCAGGAGCCTTTCACCCACTATGCGCTCGCGCTCAGCTACGCCCGCCAGGCGCAGGACACCGGCAGCCTCGAGCTACTGGCCGCCGCGCGGCGGCACTTCCAGTCCATGATCGAGATCAACCCCGAACTGGCCGAAGCCGACTTCGCGCGCAAGAACGTGGCCAGCATCGACGCCGTCTTGCGCTCCCGCTGAGCGAGACCCCCGCGGCTCAGCGCGCCGCGGCGTCCATGGCGCAGCGGAAGCCGATGTCCCGGAAGCGGAAGCGCGCCGGCACCACGCTCCACTCGTAAGCCACCACCTCTTCGATGCGCCGCTTATAGGATCCGCCGCGGATGGCGCGCCACGGCTCCTCGGCGGTGGGCGGCGGCGTGAGCAGCTTCAGACTCGCGAAGCTGGCCACCGCCCGCGCGCTTGGGGTTTCGGCGCCGTCCACCCACTCCCAGACGTTGCCCGCCATGTTCAGAACCTGAAACGGGCTGGCGCCGTTTTCGAAACGGTCCACCGCCACCAGCCTCTCGCCCCTGGTTTCCGGATTTCCGGCCACATTGGCGCGCGCCGGATCCGCGTCCGCGCCCCACGGGTAGGGAAATCCTTCCGTGCCGCGCGCCGCTTTCTCCCACTCCAGGCCGGAGGGAAGCCGTTTTCCCGCCCACGCCGCGTAAGCCTGCGCGTCTTCGAAGGTGACGTTCACCACCGGTTCGTCCGGGCGGCCGGCGGCGAACTCCGGCGGCAGCGCCCGGCCCGTGGCGTTGCAGAACTGCTGGTAATCGCGGTTGGGGACCTCGGTGCGGTCGATGTAGAAGGCCGGGGTGCTGCGTTGCTCGCGGTTGGCGCCGAACAGAAACGTCCCAGCCGGCACCAGCACCATGCCGGGGGGAGGCGCCAGCGGAACGGCTTCTTTCTTTTCCTTACCCGGCTCCTTCGTGCCGTTCCCTTCCGGAGGCCGGGAAGGACGGAGCCACACCCACAGGCCGGTTCCGGCGGCCACCAGCGCCGCGCCTCCGCCCGCCAGCAGGATTCTCCGGTCGAGCGGCTTCGGGGGACGCGGCAGAACCGGCGCAACCTGCGGCGGAGCCGCGGGGGCGGGGCTTCCGGCCAGCTCGGCGAGCGTGTACTCCAGCTCCCGGCACACTTCCGCGAACCCGGCCGGCCGTGCGCCGGGATCCTTGGCCGAACAGCGTTGGACCAGCGATACCAGCCGCGCGGGAAGGCCCGCCCGCGTGAGCGGCGTGAGGTCGAGCGGCGCCGAAAGAATCTTGTAGAAGACCTGCTCCACCGTATCCCCGGTGACGGCTTTTTCTCCCGAAAACAGCTCGAAGAGCACCAGCCCGAACGCATACACGTCGCTCTGCGGCGTCACCGGCTTGCCCATCACCTGTTCGGGAGCCATGTAGTAAGGGGTGCCGAGCGCCATGCCGGTGCGCGTCAGTTGCAGCCCCTGGCTCTTGGCGATGCCGAAATCCATCAGCTTCACTTTCCATTCCGGCGTGACGCGGATGTTGTCGGGCTTGATGTCACGGTGGATGATGCCGCAGCGGTGAATATGTTCGAGGCCGCGGGCCACGTCGAGGGCGATCTCGATCCGGCGCTTGAGATCGGTGTTCCCGGCTTTGATGATGGCGCGCAGATCCTGGCCCGGGATGAACTCGATGACCATGAAGGCGAGGCCCTCATGCTCGCCATAGTCGTGGATCCGCACGATATTCTCGTGGGTGATGGAACTGGTGGCGCGAGCCTCCTGGAGGAAGCGGGCCTTGGCCTCCTCGCCGCCGCCGGTCTCGGAGTTGAGGATCTTCACCACCACCGGGCGCCCCAGCACGGTGTCGCGCGCGCGGTAGACGCGGGACATTCCTCCGCCCAAGGATTCGATCAGTTCATACTTGCCCATGCGGGCCGGGAGCTGCATCCGCCGGAGTCCTCGTTCCGAGGTTCATTATAGCGGAGCGCCTGCGCTATGCTGTTGAGGACGAATAGGAGAGCCGTGCGGGCATCGATTTCATCCGCGCTTCTGCTGGCCTTCGCCGCGGCCGGGCCGGCCTCGCAAGCCGCCACCAAAGTCCTGGTGACCGTTGTCGAACAACGCACCGGCGCGCCCGTGAAGGACCTTACGGCGGCCGGCTTCACCGTCACCGAGGAACGCTCCCCGCGGCGCGTCGAGGCGGCCGAGTACGTCCCCGCCGGGCTGATCGACATCATGCTGCTGCTCGACACCAGCCTGGTGGGGCCGGTGGTGCAGCCGGTGGCGTCGAGTTTCATCGCCCAGTTGCAGCCCAAGGAGCAGATGGCCGTGGTCGCCTACGACTCCTCGGCCACCCTCATTCAGAGCTTCACCTCAAGTAAGGAGCTGCTCGAACGGGCCGTGTCGGGCGTCAAGTTCGGCAACAACCCGCAGGTGCTGGACGCGCTCTACGCGGCCATCGACGGCGGCTTCGAGGGCGCCGGTTTCCGGCGGGTGATCCTGCTGCTGACCGCCGGCATCGAAGGTCCCAGCCGCACCGGCGAACGGGACGTCATCCGCCTGGCGCGGCGCAACGGCGTCTCCATCTACCCGGTCTATGTGGCCGGCTATGGCAGGTCCCTGTTCGAGAGCCTGGCGCGGCAGACCGGCGGAGCGTCGTTCAATCTGCGCGACATGAAGCGCTCGGCGGGCGAGAACCCCGGCCCGCGCGTCTTCGAGGTGCTCCGCTCGCACTATGTGCTCACGCTGAGCGGAAACCTGCCTCCCGGCGAGCGGCTCAAGGTGGACGTGCGGCATCCGCGCAAGGTCAACGTTTCCTTCCTTCCGCTGGATTAGGGCGCCTGGCGCCGTTGGCGCTTGCGTTTTGACGCGGTTGCGCGATACCAACGTTTGCTAGACTGATGGCTGCGCTACGCGCAAGCGATAGTTTCAGAGGTGTTAGTATGATGTGCACTCCCGCCACCGTTCTTCTATTGTCGCTTTCCATGATTTCCTCCGCGGTGGCCGCCGGGCCCTACCTCTCGGCCGGCCGCTACTTCAGCTTCGGCGTGAAAGCCGATGGCACGGTTTATTCCTGGGGCCAGAACTCGAACGGCGAGCTGTGCAGCTCGGTTCGCGGCTCGTCTTCGACGCCCGGGCTCGGCTGCGGCGCCGAATCCGTCCGCAACGCGGGCGGTTTCGTCACCATCAAGGCCGGCATTGAGCACGCCATCGGTTTGACCGCCGACGGACGGGTCACGGCCTGGGGCGCCAACCACTACGGCCAACTGGGCTATTGCAGCATCCCGCCCCTTTTCGTGTTGACCGACGTCGTGGCCATTGCCGCCGGCGACTTCCACAGCTTGGCCGTGAAGCGCGACGGCACGGTTTGGGCGTGGGGATACAACACCGCCGGACAGCTTGGCAACGGGAACCGCACCGACGCGTGCACTCCTCAGCAGGTGCCGGGTTTGACCGGCGTGGTGGCGGTGGCCGCCGGAGGCTTGCACAGCCTCGCCGCCAGAAACGACGGCACGGTGTGGGCCTGGGGCGAGAACCGATACGGCCAGCTCGGTCTGGGCCACACGCGCGGAGATGGCCCCAGTGAGTTCAGCACGGACTGGAAACAGCCGCAGCAGGTGCCCGGGCTCTCGGGCATCGTATCGCTGGCGGCCGGCCAGTACCACTCCCTGGCTGTCCAGCGCGTTCCCGGGTCCTTCGGGGCTCGCGACTCCTACAGCCTCTTCGCGTGGGGCCGCAACCTTTACGGAGAGTTAGGCGACGGCAGCACTACTCTTCGCAACGCCCCGGTTTCGATTCCGGCCGTCTGGCGGAACGTGAACGAGCCCGGACGCGGCCACTGCAACGGCGTCATCAGTGCTTGCGAGATCGCCGGCCTCTCGGCCGCGGGTAGTGTGACCACGCTGGCGGTTACGGATGGTTCGGTGTGGGCCTGGGGCCGAGGGACGACCGGGGCCTTGGCGGGAGGCACTCACCGCAGCACGCCCACAGTCATCCTCAGCGAGGGAGCGGCCGGAATCGCCACCGGCGGCGAACACACGGTGGTGCTGAAGCGCGACGGTTCGGTGTGGGCTGCCGGGTGGAACAATTACGGGCAGCTCGGCAATGGGAGCACGTCCAACCAGACCTCCCTGGTGCGGGTGCTCGGACCGGGCGGTCAGGGATTCCTGGATCTGGGACCCTCGGCGGAGTCCGGCGGCTCAGGCGCCGGCGGCGCCGTGGGCGGAGGTGGAACCACGGGTGGCGGCGGGGCCGCTGCTGGACCGGTGAGCGTCTCCCCGGCCAGTGTCAGCGTTGCCGCCGGCGGCGGATCGAATTCGGTCGTGGTTTCGGCCCCGGCCACAACCACCTGGACGGTTCAGACCAGCGGCGCCTGGATCGGCCTGAACAGCCCGTCCTCGGGCGCCGGCAACGGTTCGGTTACCTTCACCGCCACAGCGAATTCCGGGGGAGTGGCGCGCACCGGCGTGATTCAGGTCGGCGACCAGGGCGCGGCGGTCATTCAGCCGCCGGTTCAGAGTTCCCCGGTGCAGATCGTGGCTTATGGCATGGTGAAGGCCACGCCGGAGAGTTGCTCCGCCGCGATGGCCTCGCCACCCGCCATGTTCCCGGTGCTGGCGCCCACCGAACCCCAGGCGACTTTCTACTTTCTGCTGCGGAATCTGAACGTAGGCGATGTTGTGGCCACCGAGTACTACAACCCCTCCGGCCAGCTTAATCAAAGTCTTAGCGGACCCTTCGATCCCGCCACCAGCCCGAACATGTGCTTTGCCGACGTTCCCATGCGGTTCAGCGGGACCGCGTTGGCCCAACAGACCGGGTTTTGGAGGATCCGGGTGACCCGCAACGGCCAGCCGCTGCTTGAGCACTCCTTCGCGCTGGTGGCGGCGGGAACCGGCCTGGGCACAACCACCGGCGGCGGGGGAACGGGCACGGGTGGAAGCGGCGGCGCCACCATCGAGGGCGCCTGGTCGGTTAATTTCAACAACTATACCGGCACGATGGAGATCACCTCCAGCGGCGGCGGCTGGACCGGGCGCCTCAACCTGCACGGGTCTTGGGAGACGCTCACCAACATCACCTTCAACGCAAGCACCGGGGCGGTTTCTTTCACCCGGCCCAGCGCCAACCAGCAGTATACCGGGACGCTCTCGGGCAGCCAGATGAGCGGCTCCTTTACCAGCGGCGGCGCCAGCGGCTTCCAGTGGAGCGCGACACGGCAGGCGGGGACCGGCGGCGGCACGGGAGGCGGGAGCGCCGGAGGCGCCAGCACCGGGAACCTGCTCCAGAATCCCGGCGCCGAAGCCGGCCCGGAAGGTTGCGGCGGCCAGGCCAACATCCCGGGCTGGACTCATGACGGCTCGGTGGGTGTCTGCCGTTACGGTCCCGATGTCCCGGTGAACTCCCCCGGCCCGACCGACCGTGGGAACCATTACTTCTCGGGCGGAAGGTCGGCGCAGGCGACGGCTTCCCAGACCGTCAGCCTCGCCTCCTACGCTGCTCAGATCGACACCGGCTCGCAGGGCTACACCTTGTCGGCCTGGCTGGGAGGCTGGAGGACGCAGAACGACAACGCGCGCGTGAAGGTGGAGTTCAAGAGCGCCAGCGGCGCCACCCTGGGTTCGGCCGAGATCGGGCCCGTGCTTCAGGCAGAGCGCGGAGGCGTCAGCGGACTGATTCTCAAGAGCGTGAGCGGAACGGTTCCCTCCGGCGCCCGGAGCGCGGTTGTCACCATGACCATGACCCGCAACGACGGCACCGCCAACGATGGCTACGCGGACAACCTCTCCCTCGTGCTGGGCACGGGCGGGGGCGGGGGTACGGGCGGCGGCCAGGGCTCCACCGGCCCCAACGTCACCTCCATATACCTTGAGGGCGGGAGCTACACCACCAGCTTCGCCGGCAATGGCAGCATCTGGGACACCGAACCGAACAGCTATTTCGCCATTGGCGTCACCGCGCCGGGCGTCAACAACCCGTTCCTGAACGGGGCCGGCACGCGCGTCAATCTGCCGCGCGGGGTCTACTGGTTCTATCTCGAGCCGGGCGCGACTGGATCGGCCATGCGGCTGACCGTGACCTACGCCGACGGAAGCCGGGAATCGGCGGTATTCGCCTCCCGCGACCTCGGTAGCGCCGGCCCCTGGACCCGCCTGACGGGTTCCACCAACCTCACGCTGGGTGGAACGGGCCAAACGAACCTGAACCGGAACACCAGCGGCGAAGCTCTGGTCCCCGGCGGAGCCAACGACTTCGTGCTTGAGGCCGGATTCGGTGGGACGGCGGCCGGCGGCGGGAGCGGGGGGACCGGCGGCGATGGCAGCATCGTGACGCCTGGCTGCAATTACCTCATCCAGCCGCTCAGCATCAGCGGCGTGCCCGGGACGGGCGGCGTCCACGTGATCCGCATTACCACCGCCCTGAACTGCGCCTGGGGAGCGGGCACCACGGCCAACTGGATCACGTTCCGCTCCGCAACCTCTGGCAGCGGCAACGGCGTGGTTGAGATCGCGGTGGCGGCCAATCCCTCCACCACCAGCCCGCGCATCGGGATCGTCACCGTGGCCGGCCAGCAGGTCTCAGTGAGCCAGAACCCCGCTCCCGCGTGCACGTATTCGATTTCGCCGGTTTCCGCCGCGGCGGCGGCGGGCGGCGGAC
>CAKZVG010000594.1 GCA_937921835.1 uncultured Bryobacteraceae bacterium
CGAGGTGCTGATCCACGAGAATCTGGTGATCCGCGAGGAAGAAGGCACCGGAGATCTGCTGGCCTATCCGCAAGGCGATACGAGCGTGCCGCCCTCGGGACGCATGCCCAGGGGCGGACTGTTCTTCGACGCGATCATCCGCCAAGACCCGATCGACGAAGACCGCCTCGATCCGGCCGACAACTGCGAAGAGTTCGCCCCGCTCGGCGCGGACGATCGGGAATACTATCGCGGAGTGAAACGGCGGTTCGACGAACAATCGCAGAGCGGCGCGATGCTGATCATTCCCGGCGCCGCCTTCGGCGACATCGCGCTGGTGCCGGCCGGTTGGCTGAAGCACCCCAAGGGAATCCGCGACATCCAGGAATGGTACATCTCCACCGTGACCCGCAAGCCGTACATCCGCGCGGTGTTCGAGCGGCAGTGCGAAATCGCTTTGCAGAACATCAACACGCTGATCGACCTGTTCGGCGACACGGTGCAGGCGGCATTCATCTCAGGCACCGACTTCGGCACGCAACGCGGGCTGTTTTGCTCGCTGGCCACCTATCGCGAGTTGTATAAGCCGTTCCATCTCGCCGTGAACAAGTTGATCCACGAGCGGACCAACTGGAAGACGTTCATCCACACCTGCGGCAGCGTGTGGGATTTGCTGCCGGATTTAATCGAAGCCGGTTTCGACATCCTCAATCCCGTGCAATGCTCGGCGGCGAAGATGGAACCCGCGGCGCTGAAACGGGAGTTCGGCAAGCAACTGGTGTTCTGGGGCGGCGGGGTCGATACGCAAAAAACGCTGCCCTTCGGCACGCCGGAGGAGGTCGCCGCCGAGGTGCGCCGGCGCATCGAGACGGTCGGACGCGATGGGGGCCTCATCCTCGCGCCAGCCCACAACATCCAGCCGGACACGCCCCTGGCGAACGTCCTGGCGATGTACCGCGCGGCGGCCCGGCGGAACTGACGCCGCTGGGTCCGCACGTCCAGCCCCGCGCAACGGAGCTCGTGCATGGCGACCGTCCTGACCGTTGCGGGTCTCGTTTTCCTCGCGCTGGGGCTGGTATTCGCCGAGTTCTTCGTCCCGTCTTTCGGGGCGCTGACCCTCACCGCCTGCGCCGCTTACGCGACGGCGCTGGTCGTCGCCCACCGGTCGGGGCCGATCCTGTTCTGGGCGACGATCGGCGCCACGGCGCCGCTGCTGGCTCTGGACATCTACGTTGCGCTGAAGTTGTGGCGCCGCTCGCCCTTGGTCCTCCGGGCGCGCGCGCCGGCAGGCTCGGGCGAAGGCGACCTGAGCCCCCTTGTGGGCAAGGAGGGCGTCGCATTGACGGACCTGCGGCCCTCCGGGGCGGTGCTAGTGGAGGACTCGCGCCATGACGCCACCTGTCGGCGCGGATGGCTGAAGCGAGGGAGCCGCGTGCGGGTGGACTCCGTGCGGGGCGGACGGCTTGTTGTGGAGCCGATCCGCGAACCAGGCCGTGCGGAGTAGTCGCGTTACGTCCTTTCGCATCGCGGCGGTGCGGTCTCCGTGCCGGCGACGATCGGGCAATACGCTTGCCGCCCGGATGCCGTGCCTATGGTTCACGGTAATGTTTGCCCGGCGGCCCCTTTTCTGGTACAATGGAGTAAACTTCCTCGGTATTTTGCCGATATTTCATTGGGCGAGCGAGTTTTCTTCTGAGGAGAGCGGGGATGTCGCAGCGGGAGAGTGGACGGCCACTCCAGCGCAAGCGGATGGCGTATTTCCGCGCGCGGTTGATCGAGCAGCGGCGTAGGCTGCTGGATGCGCTAGACCGGGGCAAGGACGGGCACCACGTGGGGGTGAATCGCCGCGGCGACGAATACGACGCGGCGAATGATTCCTCGGAGCGGGAAACGCTGTATGGGATTACTGCCATAGAGCTTACGCACCTCAAGGAGATCGAGCGAGCCCTTCGCAAGATCGACGACGGCACCTACGGACGCTGCGAACGTTGCGGGGTGCAGATCCCGGCGGGACGGCTCAAAGTGATGCCGTTTGCGGCCCTCTGCGTCGCATGCAAAGAGCAGGAGGAGCGCACGAACCCCTTCTCCCTCGCCCATGATCAGGAGGGCGCCTGGGCGCGTGTTGAGGACAGCGCCGAGGAGGCCCCCGACTTCGATCGCGCCGTGGATCCGGCCAGCCACCGGGACTAACCCCTTCTGCATGCCCTTTTCAGATAATCCCTCGGCAAATCACCCCACGATGCGGCGCGTGCACAGCCCAACCCGGGCTGTGCTCTGATCGGGCGATGGACGGGGCCCGACATCCCCCCGCAGGGCTCCCAGGCGGTTTGACAACGCGGGCCGGTTCTTGGTACCATTCCAACTGCTTGTTTGGCCGCAGGTTGTGGGCACGTCCGTACCGCGGCGGGTCGCGGGAGGACGCAGGGCGTTGGCATGGATCCTGATCTGCTGTTTGCGCGCGGGCGCGACGCCGCTGACCGTGGCAACTACGAGTACGCGGTGGACGTGTTCCGCGACATCCTGCGCTTCAACCCCGACCACCTCAACGCCCGGATCGCCTTGCGCGGCTGCGAGGTCGCACGCTTCCAGGAAAAGGGCGGCGGCCTGAAAGCCAAGGTCCTCGGCTTCCTGTCCGGATTCGGCGACTTCGTCGCCATGCACCTGCCCGGATCCCCCGATCGGCGCGCGGAGCGCTGCGAGAACTACCTGGAGCACATGCCGCTGAGCACGTACGCGCTGAAGAAACTGGCCGTGGCCTGCCGGGCGGGCGGACACCTGGACGCCGCGGTGAACACGCTGGAGTTCGTGCGCCAACGCTTGCCCGATAAGCCGGCCATCCTCCGCATGCTGGGCGAGATGTACGCGGAGAAAGAGGATTACGCCCGGGCGGTGCGCTGCTACGAGCAACTCGCCCGCCTGCGGCCCGCCGACCGCCAAATCGGCGACCGGCTGCGCAATCTCTCCGCCGCCGAGCACATGCACCGCAGCCGGCTGGAGGAGGCCAAGTCGTACCGCGAGCAGATCCGCGACGTCAAGAAGGCCGTCGAACTGGAGGAAGAGCAGCACATCGTCCGCACCGCCGACGACGCCGACCAGGCGATCGCGCGCTACCAGGCCAAACTGAAGGAAAACCCGAAGGACCTGGAGGCGCTGCTCAAACTCGGCGACCTGTACCAGATGAAGGAGCAGTTCAAGTTCGCCATGGCCGCCTACAAGCAGGCGCTGGAGGTCCAGCCCCGCTACGACGTGCGCACGCGGATCGGCGACCTGGAACTCCGGCTGCTCAAGCGCCGCGAGGCGGAAGTCGCCGAGGCGGCGAAGGCCCATCCCGACGACGAGGCATTGCAGGCGAAGGCCAAAGAGGCCCATCGCGCCTGGCTCGAAGCCGCGCTGAAGGAGTTCAAAGGCCGGCTCGCTGAGCATCCGACAGAGATCCCGCTGGCGTACAACCTGGCGCTACTGCTCTGGGAGGAGGGCTCCCCCGATTCGATCCAGGAGGCGATCACCCTGTTCCAGAGGGCCGTCGAGGACCCGCGCCACAAACTCCACGCGCGCTTCATGCTCGGCCAGTGCTTCGCCAAGGACCGTCGCACCCGCGACATGGCCATCGACCAGTTCCAGCAGGCGCTGGAGATGGTCACCTCCCCGACGGGGGAGATGGCCAAGGCGATCCAGTACAACCTCGGCCTGCTCCACGAGCAGGCCGGCGACCGGGCGAAGGCTCTGGAGTGGTACAAGAAGGTCTTCGCCACCGACGCGGGGTACCGCGACGTGCGCGCCAAGATCGAACAACTGTCCTGAACCGTCGAGAGAATGGGAGGAAAAAGCGCTTGGCTACATCGCTGTCGTCGAAGAAGAGGATCCGCCAGCAGGAGCGGCGGCGGCTGCGCAACAAGGCGTACCGCAGCGCGATGCGCACGGAGATCAAGAAGTTCCTCGTCGCCGTGGCCGCCGGCGATGCGCCCCTCGCGCGGGAACGCTACGCGGCCGTCTCCCGCCGGCTGGACAAACTCGCGTCGAAGGGCCTGATCCACCGCAACCAGGCTGCGCGACGCAAGTCGCGCCTCGCCGCGCGCCTCCGGGCGCTCGAGTCGCCGC
>CAKZVG010000595.1 GCA_937921835.1 uncultured Bryobacteraceae bacterium
TCTTTCTCGCCGTACCGGCCGATTTTGGTCATGTCCAGATTGGCCCTTACCAGATTGCCGTCCGGCGCGTCCAGGTCGCCCGTGATGTTGAAGGTGTACTCGAGGGTCTCCGGGAACCCCGCCATGAATTTTCCCCGGGCCGTGCCGCGAACCTCAAAGCTGGCGCCTTTCCACGTCACCTGCACGGGCTGTAATTCGTAGCGGGTGACGTTCTGGTCGACCGCGGTATCGATCTTGAACGCCGAGGTGTAACAAGTGGACGAGGTGTTCGGGGTACGCCGGCAGGAATGATCGCCGTTGAACTCCGCCCGCAAACCGCGCAGCAGCGCCAGCGCCGGATCCGGCGGGAGTTCGATCCTGACCGTCAGCTTCAGGTTGGCCCGCTGGGTGAAGGTATATGTACCGTTGCCGTTGGCCACCAGCATGGCCAGCGCCTGACCGGCCCGGAAGAGGTTGCCCGCGTCCGGGAATTCCCGGGCGATGCCGGGCCGCACCGATCCCAGCGGCTCCCAAAGCCCCCCTGCTCCCACGCGGTAAAGAATGACTTCCGAGTTGCCCTGGAAGCTATCCGTGAATTCGATCACCAGTTTGGCGTTGGCCGCCAACGGCGAATCGAAGTTCGCCAGATAGAGCCGCGCGGAAAGGTCCGGGGATGACCAGGAGAAACTCGCCGACGGCGGGGACCCGGCGCTGAAACGCGCCCGGTAGGCTTCGTTGGCCGCGCCGGAGCGCAGCGTGCCCAAGATCAGACTGGGCGTGGGGAAGGCCGTTCCCTCATACACCGTTCCGGCCATCAGGTTCCGGCAGAAGGCGCGCCACTCCTCGCCCACCGAGGAGCCGCGTTGCCGCAGGACCTCGGCGATCGCCTGCACCGGCGAGTACTTGAGAGTCCCCATCGGTTCCCGGACCATCTTGAGTTTGAGGATGTCGCCGATGATGGAATCGCCGAAAGCACGGCCCAGGTGCTCCAGGAACATCGAGGCGCCGTAGCCGTGATTCTGCACGCGGAACACGCTCGAGGACTGGAACTCCAGGCCTTCCTTGATGAAAGCGGCGTAGTTGTCGCTCTGCTCCTCCACGAACTCCAGCGGCCGGACCGTATCCGGTATGAAGGTCTGGTCCTCCGTCATGCGCCGCTCAAACCAGGTGGAGGCGGCTTCGTGGAACCAATACCAGGTGGCGGGACCCTCGGAGGCGTACAGGTTGCCGCGCCCGTCGTAGAGCACCTGCAACATGTGGAACAGCTCGTGTGAGACGACCTGCCGGATCTTCTCCACCTGCTGGCGGCTCAAGGCAGGAGAGGGAGCCAGCTTGGCTAGATTCAGGGAGATGGTGTACCAATTCGGGCTGACCCTGGAATGGTTCAGAACGCCCCATTCATCCGGACTGTGGGTCAGGGAATCCCACGCGCCTCGGAAATCGTAAAGATAGACGTCAAACGGCCACGTGGTGCGGCCTTCCCAACTGAGTCCCAGCGCCTCGAGCCGGTCCCTGGCTTCGGGCAGGACCTCGGCAACCGCTTTTCCGGTTTCGAAGAAAGCCGTCCAGTTCGGCTCCAGCGCCACCGCCGACCAGTCCGAGTACTGGACCTGGAACTTGCGGTCGGAGCTATGGAAAACCGGGGGACTCGGCAGAAAGATCGCCTGGTAGTAAAGGGTGCCGGGATCCGCGGCGGCCGGCGCACCCGCCGCCGCGGCGGCAGGCGGCTTCCACCTGTCCTCCGCCTCCGCGAAGGCGCTCCCGGGCAGGTCAACCGTGGCGCGCGTGCCATCGGTCCGGGCCGGGTACCAGCGGAGTCCAGGCTGCCACGGCTCGTCGCCGCGCTCCCAGATCCAGCATTCGAGCTCTCCAGGGGGGCGCGACAACTCCAGGCTCAACGTCCTGCTCGCCTCCGGCGGAAGGCCCCGGATGGCATACAGGCCGGAGGCGGCCGCGCCCGGGCGCTCGGCGGAATTTCCAGGAGCCGCGCGGTAGACGCTGATCTCGGCGGGTCCTGTCACGGCGCCGGGCGGCAGCGCCAGCGAGATCCCGCCGGCGTCGAGCACTCCCCCATCCGGTGTGATCCGGCCGGCGCCGAGGACTTCCCATCCGGAGCGGTATGCGAGCGTGGCGCCGGCCGGCGAGATCTGCCCATTCACGGCGATTTGCAGGCTGACCGATTCTCCAGCCGGAACCGCGGGCACGATGAAGCGGACCAGGTAGACGCCGGCCAAGTCCGGAGCGAGGCAGGCCGAGAGCAACTGCGCCGTCTGTCCATCCACCAATACCCTGACCGCGCCGCTCACCAGATTGAGCGGGCCGGCCCCCTCGCCGTCGCCCCCTCCGCTTCCGGCCGGCACGGGTGGGTTCACCGCTCCGAGCCCGCTGGCGTACACCAGCAGCGTTTCGCCCGGCGCCGCCGGAGAAGAACGCGACACCGGCGTCTGGCCAGCGTGGTAGGCCAGCGCTTCTCCACCGGCGGGCATGTCCTTGGTCAGGACGCGCGGGGCCTGGTCCGCCACCGTGATGCTGACCGGACTGGAGACGCCGCGGGAGTTGCGCACCCGGACTTGCACGCTGGGCCCGGAAATGTCGAACGGAAGCTGAGCGCTGATTCTCGCCGGCGCCACCGAGAATAGCGGCGCGCCGAGGACGCGGCCTCCGGCCAGCACCTCCACCCTCACCTGGTCCGCCAGTTCGAGGGCCAGCGGAAGCCGGGGAGACGCGGCTTCGGCCGCCGCCAGGCCCGTTCCCTGAATCGTGATCAACCCGCCAGGAGCAAACTCCCGTGAATTGTCAGCCGTGTTGACGACCCCGCCCGGAGCGACCACCGGACCGGCGGCCGTGGGTTGGGTCACGGTGTGGGTCTGGCCCGCCACCCGGACGGCGCCGGTCCGCTGCGCCGTCCCGGTGTTCGGGGCCACCGAATACCGCACCGTGCCGTTCCCGGACCCGCTGGCGCCCGAGATGAGGACGATCCAGGAAACCTCGGATGCCGCCGTCCATGCGCATGCCGGGCCGGCCGTCACCGTGAAATCTCCACTCCCTCCCGATGCCGGGAAGGAGACGGTAACCGGGGAGACAACGTAGGTGCATCCGGCCGAGGCCGCCGCCTGGTACACCATGAAGATCTGTCCGGCGATGAGGATCAGGCCGGATCGTGGAGTGGACGCGGTGTTGGCCTGGACCGTGTAGCTGGCTACGCCGCTCCCGCTGCCCGAACTGGAAGTGGTGATCCACGGCGCCGCCGGGACCGCGTTCCAGCTACAGCCGGAGGGCGCCGTCACCCGGATGGCGCCCGTGCCGCCCACGGCGGGGAAGCTGGCCGAGGCCGGCTCGACAACTTAGGTGCAGTTCGCCGCCAGCGCGGCCGGAGCCACGCGCACGTTGTCGATCACCGGCCCCCAGTAACCCGGCGGATTCAGGCTGTGGAATTCCAGCGCGGCGGCGGCGCCGGCGGCGGTGAAGCGGACGCCCTTGGACTGCCAGCCCATGCCGGAGATGCTCCTGCCCGTCCCGGCGCCGCCGTTCAGGTCGAGGCACGCCACGCCCTCCGGGCAGGGGTTGCCCGGAGGGACGCTGACGGTTGGCAAACTACCGCCCGGCGCCTCGAAACCGGCGTTCTGGATCAGGTTGCCCGTGGATTGCTGGGCGGAAAGGACGGGGAGCAGCGCTCCTAGTGTACTGTAACTGAATTAGCTAGCAGTAACAGGCTCCAGTGCCTCCTTCGCCCTCGCCACCTTCCGTAGGATCGCCTCTCCCTTCGCGCGCCAGACATATCGCTTGGGGTTTTCGTTGCGCGCCGCCAAGTACTCCTCGATTGCCGCCACCAGATCCCGCACGCTTTGAAAGCTTCCTTCCCGAATGCAGTCGTTGGTGAGATCTGCGAAGAACCTCTCGACCAGGTTCAGCCAAGAACTGCTGGTGGGCGTGAAGTGTTGCTGGAACCTTGGATGCTTCTTCAGCCACTCTTTCACCCGGGTGTGTTTGTGCGTCGCGTAGTTGTCGGCGATCACATGGATGGCCAGTTGCTTCGGAGTTTCGCGATCGACCTGCTTGAGAAAGCGCAACCATTCCACGTGTGTGTGTCTCGTCTCGGTCCGCGTGATGAGCTTTCCTTCCAGATAGTTCAACGCCGCGAACAGGGTAATCGTCCCGTGCCGCTTGTAGTCGTGCGTCCTGGTTCGAATGTGACCAATCCCCAGCGGCAGTCCCGGCTGCGTTCTTTCCAGCGCCTGGCATTGGCTCTTCTCGTCACAACACAAAACCAGCGCCTTGTCCGGCGGATCCAGATACAGCCCGATGATGTCCCAGAACTTCTCCTCAAATCGCGGATCCTTGGAGATCTTGAAGGTGCGGAGCAGATGCGGCTTCAGTTCGTTCTTCTTCCATATCGAATGCACGCTCTGGTGAGAGATCCCCACCGCCGCCGCCATCGACCTCGTGCTCCACCTCTGTCTGCCGGGCGGCGGTTGAGTGACGCTGGCAACCACGGTGCGGATCTTGTCTGGCGCCAGCCACGGCTTTCTTCCCCGCCCAGGGGCATCCTTGAGTCCCTCTAAGCCGTTCACCTCGAAGCGCCGCGACCACAAGGAAACAGTGTTGACGCTCGCGCCTACTCGGGCGGCGACATCCTGCTCTTTGAGCCCCTCGGCGCGCAACAGAACAATCCGCGAACGAAGAGCGTCGCGCTGACTTGAGGTGGGACTCACGGCCCGCCGCCGGAGAATCGCTCTCTCCTCGAAGGTCACCTCAAGCGTGGAGATTGGACGTGCCATGCCCAAGTATGCCACAGCGAGGCTGTTAATACAATCCATTTAACTTACAGTACACTAGCAGCCAGAACCGGATAATCATAGTTGAATTCACCATAACACCAGCCGCGGACGGATCGCCGCTCCCGCGCCGGGGATTCGAAGCGGCAACTTGGTTGTCCCTCGATGCCGCACGGCCAGTATGGATGGGAGCCGCCCGGGCGGCAATCGGCCATTCGTACCGCCCTTGGTTGTACGGTGGTGCCAGTTCCTCCCGGTGGATTGCCTCAGACGGAACGCCGGGGAAAGACCTGAGCCGCCTGTTGCACCGGGCGGAGGTACGCGGCGAAGGACTGAAGGGGCGGGTGAATTGCGCCCTCGTGACGGCGGGCTATAATCGGAGCACGGCTATGCGAACAGCAATCGGATGTCTCAGCGCGCTGGTTTTGGCGGCCGCCGTTCCGGCGTGCGCTCAACCCATCGCCGAAAACTCCGAGTTCCGGGTGAAGCTGCTGGCTCCCCTGAGCACGGAAACCAACCGCAAGGGCGACCGGATCACCGCCCAGATCCTGAGCCCCGCCGAATTCGCCGGCGCCATGATGGAAGGCGAAGTAAAGGAGTCCAAGCGCGGCAAGAAGATTTCCGGCACCAGCGTTCTCAACTTCACCTTCGACACCATCGTGAAGGACAACCACCCGATTCCGGTGAACTCGGAAGTGAAGGCCCTGTTCAACTCCCAGGGAAAGGAGAACATCGACGAGGAAGGGCGGGTGATTGAGAAGAAGAGCAACGTCGGCAAGATGGCCGCCGTGACGGGGGCGGGCGCGCTGATCGGAGCCATCGCCGGAGGCGCCAAGGGCGCGGCCATCGGCGCCGGCGCGGGCGCGGCCGCTTCGCTGGTCCTGATCCAGGTGGGCGCCAAGGGCGCCGACGTCAAGTTCGCTCCCGGCAGCGAAATGCTGCTCTCCGTGCGCGAGCGGCGCAAGTAGCCGGCCGGGCGCCCGCTTGACAGCCACGCCCGCGGATGCCTTACGATGACTTTGAAAAATCATCGTAAGGAGACCCCGTGCACCAGAGTCCTTCGCGACGCCGTTTTGTCCAGGCCACGGCCGCCGTCGCGACCGCGCGCTTCCCCATCCTTGGCGCCAACGAACGCGTGCAAATCGGCATCGTCGGGTTGGGCGGCCGCGGCGCCAACCATGTCGACTATTACGCCGAACTGGACCCCATGGCCCGCATCACCGCCTTGTGCGACGTCAACCAGGCGGCGCGCGAGCGCGCCACGGCGCAGGTCAGGAAGCTGAAAGGCTACGCGCCCAAGGAATACTCCGACATGCGCGCCATGTACGAGTCCAAGGAGGTCGACGCGGTCTCGATCGCCACGCCGAACCACTGGCACACGCTGGCGGCCATCTGGGCCTGCCAGGCAGGCAAAGACGTCTACGTCGAGAAGCCGGCCAGCCACAACATCTTCGAGAGCCACAAACTGGTGGAGGCGGCGCGCAAATACAAGCGCATGGTGCAGGTGGGGTCGCAGAGCCGCTCCATCGCCCATAAGGTGCGCGCCATTCAGCTTCTGAACGAAGGCGTCATCGGCCAGATCTACCACGCGCGCGCCCTCTGCTTCCGGCGCCGATTCTCCATTGGACACACGCCCGAGGAGCCCGTGCCGCCGGGTCTCGACTGGAGCGCCTTCCTCGGCCCCGCCCAGATGCGGCCCTACAGCAAGAATCGCTTCGCCTACAACTGGCACTGGTTCTGGGACACCGGCAACGGCGATATCGGCAACCAGGGCGTGCATGAGATGGATATCGCTCTGTGGGGCCTCGGGCGCGGCGGGTGGCCGCTCACCGTGCAGTCCACCGGCGGCAAGTTCATCTGGCAGGACGACCAGGAGACACCCAACACTCAGCAGGCTCTTTTCAATTTCGGCGACTGCCAGATCACGTTCGAAGTCCGCAACCTGCCCACGCCGCCCGAGGGGCTGGCGCCGCTGCGCGGGCCCAACTACGTCGGCAACATCTTCTTCGGGCATGCCGGCTACATGGTTCTCGACCAGGCCGGCTTCGCGGTCTACAAGAGCAGCGCGCCCAATTTGAGCGGCGAAGCCGCGCGCGGCGCCGGCGCCGGCCGCGCCGAACGCTACGAGAAAGCCATGGAGGAGAAGGCCGACGGCGCGCCCACGGTGCCCCACATGCGGAATTTCCTCGATGCCGTGCGCTCGCGCGACCACACCAAGCTGACCGCCGAAAGCGAGATCGGCGCCCGCGCGGCGTCATTCTGCCACCTGGCCAACATCGCCTACCGCGTGGGGCGGACGCTGCGGGTGGATCAGTCCTCCGGGCGTTTCCTGGGCGACAGCGAAGCGAATTCGCTGCTGACGCGCGACTACCGCGCGCCCTACATCGTCCCGGCGCAGGTTTGACGCCGGCGCGGCGCAACGCCGCGATGCTTTCAGCGGGTCAGGTACAGCAGCCAGTCGCCGCCGTCCGGGGCCTTGAGTCCCCGTCCGTCGCGGGTATCGGGGGCCGGTTTGCGCTCGGCGGTGTGGCGGGCGTTGATCCACTCGACGCGGAACGGCCCCTGTTCGACCTTCACGTTCACCGCGCCGCCATCGGGCAGATAGACCAGGTAGCGGCGGGCGGGATCGGCCAGGCAGAAGCCCACGTCCACCAGGTCCTGGCGGGGCTTCATCTCATGGTAGGGGATGGTCTCCATGAAATCCCACACGCGGCGGAGGATGTCATGCTCGTGCTGGCGCCGCTGGCTGAGTTCCATGGTCCCGGTGAAGCCCGTGGAGGAGTCGCCGTCGTTGTCGGCGAAGACCAGCGCCGCCGCCGACATGTGGATCACGATGGTGTTCCGCCGCAGGTCGTCCTGGCTGTAGCCGCCGTGGCTCCGGATATGGTACTTGTTGCCCGACCAAAGCGTCTCCTGCGCCAGCAACGGCT
>CAKZVG010000596.1 GCA_937921835.1 uncultured Bryobacteraceae bacterium
GGACTCGCACGCCGTCTCCCTGGCCAGGCACTCGAAGGCGAAAGACAGCGAACCGGCGTCGACGGCCGCGATCTCGCCGATGCGCAAGCCGACCGCCCGCAGCGTGGCGCCCGGACGGCGCCGCAGCTCTTCCTCGACGGCTTCCAGAACCGATTGCGCGATCCCCATCTCGTGCACTTCAGTCCCGCGCCGCCGGGTCGCCTTCGAGCGCGCCCATCTGCTCCAGCAACTCGAAGGTCCGCCGCGCCTCCTCGGCGTCCACCTTGCTGATGGCCACGCCGGCGTGCACGATCACGTAATCGTCAACGCCCGCCTCCGGAACCAAGTCCAGATACACCTGGCGCGACACGCCGCCGAAGTCCACCCGCCCGAGCCGGCTCTCACCCACCAACTCCGTCTCCAGTACCTTACCCGGAACCGCCAGGCACATTGTCCCGCCTCCCCGCTTCCAGTATCCTGCTCACCGCGCCGGCTGATAAACGCAGAAGGGCTCCTCTCCCAGGTAGTTGCCGGTCATCCCAAAAGCCCGCGCGCGGCAGCCCATGCAGACGTGCTTGAACTCGCAGCAGCCGCACTTGCCCTCCAGCTTGTCCGGATTGCGCAGGATTTCAAAGACTTCGGCGTTCTCCCAGATCTCCCGGAAGCTCTGCCGCCGCAGGTCGCCCGCCGCCACCGGAAGATAGCCGCAGGGGAAGACCTCGCCCTTGTGGGAAACGAAACAAACGCCGCTGCCCGCCAGGCAACCCCGGGTCATGGCGTTCATGCCGTGGCCGGGTATCGCGGGAACGGCCTGTCCGGCCCGCCGCGCCTCGGCCCGCTTCTGGCGCGCGATGCGGTAGTAGTGGGGCGCGCAGGTGGCCTTCATTTCGAGGTTCGAATCGAGCGAGCGCTCGTAGAACCAGGTCAGGATCTCTTCCGCCTCCTTGCCCTGGATCGTCTGGTCCTCGGCGATCGAGAGCCCGCAACCGACCGGCACCAGCAGGAACAGATGGAAGGCGTCCACACCCACCCGCTGCGCCAGCTTCAGAATCTCGGGAAGCTGGTGCGCGTTGTGCTGCGACACGGTGGTGTTGATCTGGGTGGACACCCCCAGCTCCTTAAGGCACTCCAACCCGTGAATGGCGGCGTCGAACGCCCCGACGTGCCCGCGGAAGGTGTCGTGCGTAACCCGGTCGGCGCCGTCCAGGCTGACCGAAACGCGCGCGATTCCGGCTTCGTGAATGCGGTGCGCCATGGCTTCGTCCACCAGCGTGCCGTTGGTGGCCAGCGCCACCCGCAGGTTCCGGGAGCGCGCATGGCGGGCGATATCGAAGACGTCGCGCCGCCACAGGGGTTCTCCCCCGCTCAGCACCAGGATCAGTGGGGCATATTCCGCAATCTGGTCGATCACCTCACAGCACTGCTGGTAGTTCAGATCGTCCGGCGACATCAACTCCGTGGCGCTCGCACGGCAGTGGATGCACCTCAGATTGCAACCGGTTGTAAGCTCCCAAAAAACCAGCCTGGGCCGGTTCCCGCCGGCGGCGCCGTGATGCTGCATGCCAGCAAGTCTGCAATTCATTGGCCAGCCCGAAGTACTTTGGCCGCATCAGTTCCAGGCGGCCGATGGGGGAATACACCCCACCGCTCGCGGCTACGGGACCAACACCCGCCGCGAAAGCGCGATTTCCCCCTACCCAAGAGCTTTCGTGATGAATTCGCGTCTGCCGCCGCTTTCCTCGACCGTCACCCGTAGCAAACCGAACGAATCCCGCCGGCAGGAGAGCCGGGCGGCCGGGAGGCTGTCCGTTCCGGCGTGCATCAAAGCGATGAAGGCGGTCGAGCGCGCCGTTCTCCTGGCCATGAGCATGGGAATGGCGGGCGGAGAGAAATCGTCCCTGCGGGGAAAGTCGCAGGTGATGATGCGCGTTCCCGGTTCGCCGGCCATCAGCAGGCGCGTGCGGACGGCGCCCTGGCGGGCGGTCACCTCCCAATCGCCGCCGGTCTGCCGCTGGCGGGCGTTCCGGAGCCACTTCCAGGGCGCGCCGGCGCCCAAATCGAACGGTTCCGAGCCGGCGCCGGAGGCGAAGCTTCCCTGGTCATCGAAGGTGTGGAACAGGTAGTCGTAGGTGTGCTCCTGCCCGGAGGCGGCTTGAAAGATGTCGAGGACGTAGCCGGGCGTCGCGGCTACAGTGCGCATCAGCCTCACCCCGGGGCAGGCGAGTTCCTGCCAGTCGGCGACGGTGGCCAGCTTCAGATCCTCACTGTCGATGAAATCCACGAGCGCCAGTTTCCGCCGGATGGGCTGGTGGCTCTTACCGTCCACCATGACCGTGTTGTGGCAAACGGTGTGGCGGTTGAGTTCCCGCTGGATCTGGGAGGAAAACGCGTGCCGGGCCGAGGACACCGCCTCCACGTCGGCCGCGATGTGAACCCCGCGCCCGAAGACCATCAGGCCGAGCTTGTCCCGGTGCGCGTGGATGCTGTCCTGGTCGAAGCTCAGGAATGCGCTGTAGCCCTCGCCCTTCCAATAGCCGGCGCCCTCCTGGGCGCGCAGTGCGACGTAGCCGTGTTCGGGCCACAGGCGCGTATGGAGAGCGGGCGCCGGATAGCCGCCCTCCGGCAGATTCTTGCGGAAAAGGACCGCCGGCGGCCTTTCCGCCTCCCGCAGGACCCAGCCCAGCACCGGACCGGGGTTGGCGTTGAAGGCCTCGAAGTAGAGCGCGCCGGGTAGCTTGGAACGGCGGCCGTAGGTATCGCCGATGGGCGGGATGGTTTCGTCGGGAAACAGGGTTTGAACCGGACCGGTGACCAAGTCCCGCACCCGCCTGCCGTTGGCGAAGCGATGGTTCCAGAGATCGAAGGGGTGGCCGGCGTTGGCGAGTTCGGTGGCGAAGGCGGCGATCGGACCAACGCCCGTAAAGTGGTAGTGGATGCTCGATTCGTGCCACAGGCCGTTGTCCCGGCTGGCGTTTTCCACCAGGTCGCGGAACCCCTCCTCGCCCTCGATGGCGTAGTTCACGTACTCCGGCCGGCCGTAGAAAAGGCCATACGAACCGATGAACCGCTTGCGGTGGGCGTGGTGGTTGTTGAAGCGCGCGCTGTACTCTCCACGCAGCCAGTCCTCGTCGTTGGCCAGGATGGCCTTGAGCGCGCGCTCGAAGAACTCGTCCAGGACGCGGCGATCGGCCGCGTTCAGGGTGTCGAAGATCAAGTCGTAGGCGCGCAGGCCCGCGCCGCACCAGCCGGACCAGTTCATGCCGAGGTCGGGGTGGACTCCAACAAACGGATAATCGCAGTAATGAAGCAGGACGCGCCGCACCAGAGCCGCGTAGCGCGGTTTGCCGGTCAGCGCGTGCGCGATCGCCACCTCCGGCATCGACGACATCGGATTCCGCACCGCCGAGCTGGTGTGGAAGTTGACCTCGGGGTAGATCTCACGCCAGGGTTTCTTCCCGGCCTCTTCCCACCACTCCCGATCGAACACCGGCAGGGGCGCCTTCTCCAACCCGGCGGCGGATTCCTCGAGCTTCTCGAGGATGCGCCTGGCCCAAGCCTCTCCGGCGGCGCGTTTCCTGGCGAGTTCGACGCCCGCCGGATTTGCGAGCAGGCAGGGATGGGTTCGGCCGGGCGCGGCCGGCAGCGCGGCCCCTCCCGCGGCTCCGATGGCCGTGCGCAACGCGGCCCTTCTTGATACCGGCTCATTGTGATTCATGGCGCCTTCCAATATACCGCGGGGCGCCGCGATCCTGTTAAACTGGCGGCATCGGAAAGGAGTCGCCCATGACCTTGCGGGTCACACAGCGACAGAGCACGATGCCCGCCGGACGTAACCCCTCAAGCCGGCGCGGTTTTCTGGCCGCCGCGTCTTCCTTGGCGCTGGGAGGTGGGCGCCTCGGCGCGGCGCCCGGACATCCCAACATCCTGTACATCATGACCGACCAGCAGCACGCCGGGATGATGAGTTGCACGGGCAACCGCTGGTTGAAGACGCCCGCCATGGACAGCCTCGCGGCCGCGGGCACGCGCTTCGAGCTCGCCTATGCGTCCAACCCGGTGTGCGTACCGGCGCGCACATCGATGATGACGGGCCGCTATCCCAGCCATTTCGGAATCCGCGGCAACAACGCCCGCCCGCTTCCGCCGGAAACGCCCGCGCAGGCGCTTGGCAACCTGGTGCGCGCGGCAGGCTACCGGACGGTCTTCGGCGGCAAGACGCACTGGCCGAAGCCGCTGACGCCCGCGAGCATCGGCTTCGAGGATCTGACCCGGGACGACCGCGATGAGCTGGCGGACAAGTGCGCCGCCTTCCTGCGCCAGCCGCAGGAGCGCCCCTTCCTGCTGGTGGCCTCCTTCATCAACCCGCACGACATCTGCTACCTGGCGATCGACGCCTACACCAGGGGGGAGAAGCTGCCCCCCATGTACCCGAAGTCCACCGTCGAGCGGGAGCGTCTGGCCGAGGCGCTGGCGCTGCCCAAGGGCGTATCGCGGCAAGAGTTCTTCGCGCGGCACTGTCCTCCTCTACCCGCCAACGCCGGCCCCACCCAGGGCGAACCGCCGGCGTTTTCGAAGTTCGGGAGCTTCCGCGGCTGGGTGCGCCGGAACTGGTCCGAGGAGGATTGGCGGCTGCACCGCTGGGCTTACTGCCGGTTGACGGAGATGGTCGACGAGAAAATCGGCA
>CAKZVG010000597.1 GCA_937921835.1 uncultured Bryobacteraceae bacterium
CTGCTGGAAGACGCGCTGCGGCAGGTCGAAACCTTCACCCGCGACATGGCCGGGGCCGGCCGTGAAGAGAGGTCTGCGATGGCGGCGCGGGCCGAGGAACTGCGCGACTCCCTGGTGGCTTTCCTGGCGCTGGCTTCGCAACTGCGCGCCTATTATGACTCTCTGTCGGCCGAAATGGCGCGCGGCCAGTTGAGCTACACGGCATCCGCGCTGACGTCGCTCAGCGGCGCTGTCCCGGCGCCGACGGTCGCGGAATGGTAGGACCGTCATGTCTGGAATCTTTGCTTCCCTTCAGATCGCGGGCAACGCTTTGGCGGTGCAAAGCCGGTCGTTGCAGGTGGTCCAGAATAATCTTCTCAACGCGACTACCCCGGGCTACGCCCGCCAGACTCTGACCCTCCACGCCAACGCCTTCTCGCCCGCGGCAGGTTTGCTAGGGGGCGTCAGCGCCGGCGCGGTCATGAGTTCGCGCAGCGAGTTCGCCGAGAGCAGCGTGAGAAACCAGAACTCGCTTCTTCAGCGCGACCGAATCATCGGCCAACTCCTGAAAGGCGCGGGCACGTGGTTGGATGGAGGAAGCCTCACCGCACCCTCCGGGCTCACCGGAGCGTTCGAGAGTTTCAGCGATGCCGTCCGCTCCTGGGCCGGGTCGCCGTCGGACGCCATCGTCCGGCAGCGCGTGATTACGGAGGCCGAGGGCCTGGCGAGGGGGTTCCGTGATGCGGCCGCCGGTGTCGCGCAGGCTCGCCAGGACGCGATCTACGAACTGGGAATCAACGTCAGCCGAGTGAATCAGATCCTGGCCGATCTGGAACGGATCCAGCAGGGGTTCACGCCGGGCGAGCTTCAGCAGGGGGCGGAAGCGGCGTTCTACGCCGGGCTGGAGGAACTGTCACGGTATCTGGATTTCATGGTTGTCCGAAGCCCGCAAGGACTCCCCACCGTGACCACCGCGGGCGGCGCCCTTTTGCTTAGCGGGAACCGCGCCTATCCTCTTTCGGTTTCCCTCGTTCCTCCCCCTCCTGGCGCTCCCTTCGCGGATGCGCTCCCGAGCGTGGAGTTGCGCGCCGCCGACGGTTCCAACATCACGGCGAGCGTCAAGGCCGGGCGGATCGGCGGCTTCCTCGAAGCGTTGAACCAGATCTACCCGTCGCTGATCGGGGATGGCAGCCAGCAGGGCGCTCTCAACCGGCTGGCGGAGGCTTTCGCCGCGCGCGTGAACGCCATCGTCGCCAGCGGCCGGACCTTGCAGGATCCGCCGGTTCCGGCGGTGCCGCTCTTTCAGTTGGGTGGATCCGGAACCGGAGCGGCGAGCGGGCTGAGGCTGAATCCCGCCGTCACGCCCGCTAATCTCGCGACCCTGGCGGCAGCCGGCGGCAGCGACGACCGGACGATCCCCGCCCGGCTGGTGGCTTTGGTCAACATCTCCGAGCAACGCGAAGTGATGCAGCCTGAGAACCGGAGCTACCGCGGGTTTCTCTACGACCTGAGCATGAGGATCTCGGGCGCGACTACGTCCGCGAACCGTTCCGAACAGGTTCACGCGCAGGTTCTGGAGCAGGCACTGGCGATCCGGGAACGGGTTTCCGGGGTGTCGCTCGAACAGGAGGCGGTGGCCATGTTGCAATTCCAGCGCTCTTTCGAATCCATCACCAAGATCATCTCGGTGCTGGACGAGATGGTTCAGGCCACACTCCAACTGGTTCGTTAGCCCTTCCCGCCTGCGGGTTCCACGACAGGAAGTTGATTCCCTTTCTCCGCCCTTGCCAAGTTCTTGGCCCCGGCCGCGCGAAAGTCCCTCCAGCCTGATTGCATGGCCCGCCCGGTTTGGCTGTGTAGTTGCATCGGGAGGATTCCTAAGCCGGCTCACAAGGAGTAAGCAGATGCTCGATCCACTTGCCAGTCAACTCGAGCGGTTCATGAGCGTGCTCGTTGCGCGCCAGAGCCTCGTGTCCGCCAACATCGCCAACGCCGACACCCCCGGCTACAAGACCGTGGATGTCGACTTTCAGGCCGAGCTTCGCAGGCAGTTGGGCGGGAGTGGTCCCGTTCGCGTCGAAGTCGAGGGCCTGCAAGTCAAGAACGACGGCAACAACGTCAGTATCGACCGGGAGGCTCGACTGCTGGCCGAGAACTCCCTGCGCTTCAACATCGCCGCGCAGATACTCCGGTCGCAGATCCGCACCATGCGGGCGGCCATCCAGGAAGGGAGGAATTCATGAACCTCTTTCAGACCCTTTCCATCTCCGCGTCCGGCATGAGCGCGCAGCGCTTGCGCGCGCAGTTGCTGGCCGAGAACATCGCGAACGCCGAGACGACCAGAACCGAATCCGGCGGTCCCTACCGGCGAAAGGATGCAGTGTTCACCTCCGTCCCCTTCGGCACGGCGTTCTCCTCGGTGATGCGGGAGGCGATGCAGCCTTCCGCGGTTACGGTTTCCCAGGTGGTCGAGGACAGCCGCGAGCCAGAGCGGCGGTATCTGCCGGGCCACCCGGACGCCGACGCCGACGGCTATGTCGCGTTTCCGCGCCTGAATCCGGCCGAAGAGATGGTCGACCTGATGAATGCCTCCCGGAGTTTCCAGGCAAACGTCGCCGCGATCTCGGCGGTGAAGGACATGATCCTCCGCTCGGTCGACATCCTGAAGTAGGGAAGGGAATCATGATCGGACCAATCGCTGCCATCGCGCCATCGCCTCTGCCGGAGAAACCAGTGCCGCCATCCAGCGCTGGACCGCAGGGAGACTTTCATTCGTTGCTGAAATCCGCGATCCAGAGCGTCGAGGATGCGCGTGCGGCATCCCACGCCAGCGTATCCGGGTTCATCAACGGGGAAGCCCAGGACGTCCATTCCGTGCTGCTCGACGTTCAGCGCGCCGAACTCACCTTCGAACTCTTCATGCAGGTGCGCAATAAAGTGACGCAGGCGTACCAGGAGATCATGCGGACCCAGATGTAGGCTCGACGGGCGAAACGGGAATGGATCAAATCAAGCGGCTTCTCAACTCGCTTGGCGCCGGCCAGAAGATCTCCATTGTGCTCGCCCTGTCGCTCATCGGCGGCGGGCTGCTCTGGCTCGTTAGCTGGAAGAAGGAATCGGATTTCAAGCCGAT
>CAKZVG010000598.1 GCA_937921835.1 uncultured Bryobacteraceae bacterium
CCCGCCAGTTTCTGGGCCGCGTAGGGGGACTTCGGCCGCGGCGCCATGCTCTCCACCTTCGGCAACTGCTCCGAGTCGCCGTAGGCGGACGAGGAGGCGGCATACACCAGCCGGCCCACGCCGCCCGCGGCCGCGGCGCGCAGCACCGCGAAGGTGCCGTCGATGTTGACAGTGTGCGAGATTTCGGGCTCGTCGATGGAGCGCGGAACCGAGGGAATCGCCGCCAGGTGGAACACCACATCGGCGCCCCGCACCGCGCCCGCCACGGCGGCGTAGTCGCGAACGTCGATGGGCAGAAATTCCACGCGCGAGCGGACTTCCTCCAGGTTCGCCTCCTTGCCCGTGAGAAGATTGTCCAGCACCGTCACTTCGCTTGCGTCCCGGGCCAGCAGCGCGCGGACCAGGGCCGAGCCGATGAAGCCGGCTCCTCCCGTAACGATGTAGCGTTTCATTCCCCGAGTTTTCCGATTTCCCGTTCGAGGTGCCGCAGCGATTCCGCGGCCAGCGTCTCCGGGCCGGGCTTGAAGTCGAAGGCCTCAAGCGAAATCCAGCCGCGGTAGCCGCGCCTTTTCAATACCGACAGCACGGGTTTGAAGTCGTAGTCCGCCGTGCCGCAGTGCCGGCCGTCGAGTTCGTTCACGTGCACGTGGCGGATGAGGTCGAAGTAGCGGTCCACCAGCACCTCGTGTGGCTCCGTCTCGTCCACCGCGTTGTGCACGTCGAACATCGTCCGGACGGCCGGCGAGCCGATCCGCCGGACGATGCCGGCCGCTTCCTCGAGCGTCGTCACCACGTCGCACTGCCCCACGGGCAGGGCCTCCACCAGAATGGTAACGCCGCGCAGCGCGGCGTGCTCGGCGGCTCCGGCGATCCCATCGACGAAGTGCGCCGTCGCCTCCTCGCGCGTCAGTCCGCCGGTGGTACCCCGCTGTTGGGGAGAGCCGAACACCATGACGCCGTTGTCGCCCAAGTCCGCGCAGAGATCGATCAGATGGTGGATGTGCTGCCAGCTTCGCTCCCGCAGCGCGCGGTCCGGACCGCTCACGTGGAGGCCCTTGGGTGAAACCATCAGCCAGTGCAATCCGACGAAGGCGAGGCCCTCGCCTTCCATGATGGACCGGCACTCCTTGCGGCGGGCGGCGGAGAGCGTCGCGGGATCCTCGGCCAGCGTGAAGGGCGCGATCTCGATGCCGGCGTAGCCGATGCGGCGGATGCTCTTACAGGCTTCGGCGAAGTCCCAATCCTGATAGGACTCGTTGCAGATGGCGTGGCGGAACTGGTAGCTCATCAGCTAACCAGTGTAGTCGCTCGGACGGATCCCAGTCATCCTCAAGGATCCTTCCCGGCGCCGTCCCGCGGCCGGTGCGGTTCTACACGATTTGTCACAAATGTTTTTTCGGCCCGTCACGGGGGTGTAACCGGAGCGGGCTATAACCGGGTCAGGCATGCGCTGCGACCTCCACGTGCACACGGTGCACTCCGGCATGTGCACCATCCCGCTGCTCAGCAGGATCTGTCGCGAAAGCTATAACGACCCGCGCGCGGTCTACGAATTGCTGAAGCGCCAGGGCATGGACTTGGTGACCATCACCGACCATGATTCCATTGGCGCCGTGGAGATCCTCGGCTCCCGGCCCGATTTCTTCCCCAGTGAAGAGGTCACCTGCCGGATGCCCAGCGGCACCGAAATCCACGTGGGCGTATACGGTCTCGACGAGCGGCAGCACATTCAGATTCAGCGCCGGCGCGACGATCTGGAAGCTCTGGCGGCCTACCTCGGCGAGCAGCGCCTGCTGTTCAGCCTCAACCACGTCTTCTCCGGTCTCACCGGGCGGCGCGAGTGGGAGGATTTCGAGTTGTTCGAGCGCTGGTTCCCGGCGTTCGAAACCCGCAACGGAGCGATGCTGGAGCGCGCCAACCGCCGGGCGGCCGAGCTTGCCCGCAGGCTCTCGAAGGCGCCCTTGGGCGGCAGCGACGCGCACGCCATGCCCTCGGTTGGGAGGGTGTGGACCGAGGTCCCCGGTGCGCGCGGAAAAACGGAGTTTCTGGAAGGCTTGCGCCAGGGGCGTGGCATTGTGCGCGGCGTCTCGGGGAACTTCTTCAGCCTGACGCGGGATGTGTTGCGAATCGGTTTCCGGATGATGACGGAATCGCCCGTCACTCTGGCGCTGGCGCCGCTGGCTCTGGCTGTTCCCGCGATAACCCTGCTAAACTATTTTCTGGAAGCTGTTTTCGTATTGAAGTGGGGACGGGCGGCCGAGGCGCCTGCTTCCGCTTCCACGGTGCCGTCACTGTCGGGCGCGGGTTCGGGGGTGCCGGCGTGACGGTGCATCATAGCATGATCCGTTACATCACAGCCCGTGATCACCGCCTTATGCGGAAGGTGAATCACTGGCCCGCCCCGCGCTGGATCCGCTTGTGGATGATTTGCGCCACGCGCGGCGGAGACGGCTGGCTCTGGTATTTGATGGGGCTGGCGATCTTGTTTTTCGGCGGCGAGCCCCGCTTTGGCGCGGTGGGCGCCGCGGGACTGGCGGCCGGGACCGGGATCATGCTGTTCATCTGGTTGAAGCGCCTCACCGGACGCCGCCGCCCCTGCCACCTGGAACCGCACTGCTGGGCGACGCTTCTGCCGCCCGACCAGTTCTCGTTTCCCTCCGGCCACTCGATCACCGCCTTTGCCGTGGCGACGCCTCTTGTGCTCGTGTATCCGTCCCTGGCGGTGGGCCTGATTTTTTGCGCGCTGAGCATCGCGGTGTCGCGCATCCTGCTGGGTATGCATTTCCTGAGCGACGTTCTGGCCGGCTGCATCCTGGGCGGCGCGCTCGGCTACTCGGCCTACGCCATCTTCTTCTAGCAAAGAGTAGCAAAGAGCTTGCAAGCTTGGCGTTCGTTGTGGCGGCTGGGAGCGGCCGCGCTCGCCGTGAATCGACGGTTCCCTTCTTCGAACGCCCGCAAGCGCCGTCCCTGTTGACCTCCAGGCCGATGTACTTCGCCCGCCAGTTGCACCGCGTCTGGCCGCTGACCTCGGCCTACCGGACGAACCGGGTCAAACCGCAAGACGCCGGGCGCAGCAGGCGCAGCGTGGGGCCGCCTCGCTCGGTCAGTAGCTGAAGCGCAGTCCGAACTGAATCTGCCGGGGTGTGTTGCTCTGAAGCAGGCGGATGCGGCCGAAATCGGCTGACACCACGCTGGTCTGCGGTCCTCCAAAGACCACGTTGTTGAACGCGTTGAACAACTCGGTACGGAAATCCAGCGCATAGCGCTCGGTGAAACTGATGCGCTTTTCGATCAGGATGTCAAAGTTGTGGTTGCCCGGAACGCGCACGTCCGGCAGATTGCGGCTGGCGGTGCCGAAGGTGAACTGCGGAGCGCGCCGGAAGGCCGCGGGATTGAACCACAGAGCGCCGTCCTCCAGCTTGCGGCCGTCAAGCCGGGCTTTCTCGCCGGTGGCGTCCGGCCGCTGGCGGCCGCCGAAGGAGTTCGAGTCGTTTGGTCCGGCGACTTGCACGGGCGTGCCGTTGTCCCAGGTCATGTACAGGGCCGTGGCCCAGCCGCCAGCGATCCGCGCCCAGGCGCCCCGCTTGAGGCGCGGCTTGCCAACGCCGAAAGGCAACTCGTAACGCAAGCTGAGACGCACCACGTCGGGGATGTCGTAGTAACTCAGGGACCGGTCGCAGGAAAAGCAGTTGTTGTTGTTGAACCCGCCCGGCCCGAGGAAGCCCCCGAAATCGCCCACATTGTCAATCAGTTTGGAGTGGGTCCAGGCGAACAGCAGGGCGATGCCCTCTTCGAAGCGCCGCTCGACGCGCATCTGCAAGGCATGGTAAGTGGAATGGCCCACTGGCGCCTGGCTGGCGCTCATGCTCGTAAAGTGCGGATAGGGGCGCAGTAGCTGGCCACGCTGGACTGTGGTCCGGCTCAGGATTGAGGTTGCATCCGTGATGATCCCGTAGAACGGATTGGGCACGGTTTGGTTTAATTGCGTCCCGAGGGAAAGGAACTGATCCGGAAGCTGGTTGTATTGCACACCGCTCGGCAGGGCGACGCCGGTGCTGCCGGCGTAACCGGCTTCCAGCACCGTCTTCCAGGGCAACTGGCGCTGCACATCGAGCGACCACTGCATCTGGTACGGGAGCCGCTGCTGCCGGACAGGACCGCTGATTCCCTGTCCGATGTTGGTCAAGAGCCCCTGGGAATTCCCGGTCGGCCGGGCAAAGCCGCCCGGCAGCGGGTTAGAAAGGTTGAAAAGCGGGGTGACTCCGTCGGGTTGCGCCACCAGCGACGCCGTGGTGCGGGAAAAGCCCAGGGCGGAGTCCGTATTCGGCACCAGCGAGGAGGTGAACACGCCAAACCCGGTGCGGATGGCCGTTTGTGGGTTGACCGCCCAGGCCAGGCCGAGGCGCGGATCCCAATTCGTTTTATCCGCGATCTGCGTGCGGCGCCCGCGGCCCTCGATCCCCACGAATCCGACCCCACCCCGCAGATCCGCGAGACCAGGAACCTTGCCCGCCAACGGTGAGGGAGAGTCCAGGTCCAGAAACACGTACTGATCGGCGTCCTCCGTGCGCGGCAGCTCCAGACTGTAACGCAGTCCCGCGGTGAGCGTCAGATTGGGACGCAGCTTCCACTCATCCTGGAAAAACCAGGCGTAATAGGGGTGGCGATGGAGTTCGATCGGCCGCAAGGTGTAGCTGACCTGTGAGATGCCCAGCATTAGATCCGCCAGGCCGCGGCCCGTGCGGGCGGCGGCGGCCTGGGGATTCGGGCCGGCGGTAAAAGCGCCGGTGGAACTGAAGGCGAGCGGAGAGGACTGGTCGATGGAAACCGGGAAGCGGCGCCAGTCGAACCCGGCCTTGTAGGTGTGACGGCCGCGTAGCAGCGTGAACGAGGCGTTGTACTGCCAGGTTCGCGATTTTACGGCATTGTAACCGGTTCCCGTGACACCCAACTGAGTTAATCCGCCAATGGTGAAACGCGGAAAGTACTTCACACGCTGGCCCTCAATCAAGTCGCGGGGAATCGCCAGGGTGGACTGATCGAAATTCAGGCTCAGAGGTGTGCGGTTGGTTTCGCTCTGCGCCACGGAAAAGTGGTGTTGGAAGATCGTACCCGGCCCAATGGCCCAGGCGTGATTGGTCACCCAGTTGATGCCCGGGATCCGGTTGGGCGTTTCCACGGGCGAGGCGAAATGACCAAACACGAGCGGTTGCGCGTTGAGGTTTTCAAACCAGTTGTAGCGGGTGAACAAGGAGTGCCGGGAGGAAAGCTGGTGATCGAGGCGCACATCCACCCGGTCGCCGTCGAGCGCATTTGCGGCCGCCACATAGAAATTGTTGATATCGCTCTGCCCCAGCCCGGGCTGGTTGGGGCTGGGGTAGTACTTTACAACGCTGGTGGCTACGGCGTGCAGCAGGTTGGAGGGAATCACGTTGCCGGGGAAAACGTCGCGGAGGTAGCGCGTTGTGCCGGCGGGCCGGTTGGGATCCAGGCGCGTGGTGCGCGGATCGTAGATGACAAAAGGCTGCCCGTTGGTGTCCCGCGAGCGCGAGAAGTCGCCGCGCCGTTCCAAATCCGTGGGGACCGTGCCGGTATAGGGGTTCAAGCTGCGCTGGCGCAAGCCTTCGTAGGCGGCGAACCAGAAGGTGCGGTTGCGGCCGTTGTAGACTTTGGGGATCCAGACCGGTCCGCCGCTGGTGAAGCCGAACTGGTTGCGCTTGAAACTGGGCTTGGAGGTCAGTCCGGCGCGGTTCGAGTTGAAGCCCGCCGCGTCCAGCACGCTATTGCGCAGGAATTCATGGAAGGTCCCATGCAGGTCGTTTGTGCCGGACTTGATGGAGAAGCTCACCACCCCGCCGCCGGTGCGGCCGAATTCGGCGGCGTAGGGCGAAGTGTTGACGCGAAACTCCTGGATCGAGTCAAGCTGCGGCATGGCCGAGACCTGGTTGTTGTAGGTGCCCGTGTTGGCGGCGCCGTCGATGAGGATCTCGCTGGTGGAGCCGCGTCCGCCGTTAATCCGGAAGTTGTTTGTGGTGGACTGACTGGCGGTGTTGTCGCCGGCCAGACGTCCGGTCGTCACTCCCGGCACATTGGCCAGAAGAAGATAGGCGTTGCGTATGTTCAGCGGAATCGACGTCAGGAACTTGTTCTCGACCACCGTGCTGCGGTCCGGGCGGTTGGTGGTCAGCAGCGGCGCGGTGTCGGAAATGGTAATGGACTCCAGCACCTCCCCGGGCTCAAGTTGCAGATTCAGGGTGCGGGACTGGCCGATTTCCAGCCGCACCGCGTCGACGCGGGCCTCCTTGAAGCCGCGAACGCTGGCCGTCACGTCATAAACCCCGGGCGGGACGGGAGGCAAAACGAAGTAGCCCTCGGCGTTCGTATCGGTGTTCGTCTTGACACCCGTGTCGCGGTTGGTTAACTCGACTCTGGCGCCGGGAACGACCGCCCCGGTCGAGTCCGTGATGCGGCCCGAGATGACCGGATTCTGCGCCCACAGCGGCAGTGTAATCAGTAAGCACACCAGACAACGCATAATACTCCTTACGCTCTATTTTGACCGGAACTTCCATTTTAGACTCCCGCACAAGCCGAGTGCACCTTAAAAGTGCCAAGGCCCGAATCGTTTCTTCCCCGCCCCCAAGCGTCCTCCTGACCGTGCGTGGAATGCTCCCGCCACCCGGTGGCAGATCGATCACCGTAGCTTATGGCCTGAAGGGGACTTCCCGAGACACCTCCCCTCTGCCGCACCATCGCCGCCAAGAGCCGCCGCCTCGGGCGATCCCCCACAAGCAACAGCCAATCGTGTACGGTTTGGTGGCAGAACCGCACCAGCGCCTGGCTGACCGTCTCCAGGGTGGTGACGATGAATCCCACCCGCGGGAACAGTTCCCCAGGAGGAACTTCACCTTGGCGATCACTTAGCTACCCTCGCCCGCCGGGTGATACCCTGATGGTTTTCCGGGAGGTGCCGCCACGCGCGCCATCATACTGTTTCTTCTGCTCCTTGCGCCGCTCGAAGGGGAAAGGCTTAAGGTCTATTCCGAGTTTCAGCGGATCGACTCCCGCGGTGAGGTGGCCGCCCCCGACCGCCAGGAACGCTCGCGCGAGATCCTCTCCCCGGCCGTGGCGCGCAACGCCTTTGCTTCCTACCGGCTCGTGGTCCGCGTGCCTCCGGGCGAGCCCTACACCCTCTATGTCGGCCAGCATCCGGAGAACGCCGTGCGGGTGACGCTCTACCGCGAGGAAGCGGCCGGCAACCGGCCCGGCGCCATTCCCGACCGGTTGCGGCGGGTGGAACAGCCGGCAGTAGGAACGCTGGCGCCGGAGGAAGCCGCGCATACCTACTGGATGGACTTGTGGGTGGTGCGCGACGCGCCGGTGCGGCGCATCAAGGTGGAAGCCCAACTCCACGCCGGCGGGGATTGGGTCGCCTACCCGATGGAGGTCCGCGTGATGCCACCCATCGCGGCGTCCAGCACCCGCTCCGGCGGTCCGCTGCCCGGGATTGGAGAACCAGCCGACGCGGCCACGGCCGGTCCCCTGCGCGAGTATCTTTGCGGGACCAGGACGGAGCCCGGACAGCACCCGCTGACGGTCCGCGGGCTGATCCGCCGGAACGCGCTCCAGGACTTCTCCATCGCCAAAGCCAGGGAACAGCACTACGGGCGGGAGGCGGTGGTTGGCAAGATCGCCGCCATCGCCGGGATCGGGGACACCGCCGCCTGGTGCGAGGAGAATGCACAGATTTCGCGTCCGCCGGGACCGGAGTGGTATCTGCGGATCCGGGACCTGTTGCTTCACGGCTGGTAGGCCCGCCCGGCCTGGACGCCCGGGTCCGGGCAATTTTTTTCGTCCGCGCATTGCCCGCGGCGCCCGCGATCTGCGATAATAACTCGGCAGTTTCTGCATGACGGTTGCAGTTCTCGTGTTGAAGCTCTCAAGCGGGCCTCCGAAGGTCTACCTTCCCAGCGCAGGCTTCTCCAGTTTCATCGAGCGAGACGGTCAACGTACTAGGAGAGGATAGTAGTGAAAGAGAAAGGTGTAGTGAAATGGTTTAACGCCGCTAAGGGCTATGGATTCATCCAGCGCTCGACCGGCGAGGACGTCTTCGTGCATTTCTCGGCAATCCAGATGAACGGTTACCGGACTCTGGAAGAGGGTGCGGAGGTCGAATTCGAAGTCAAGCGCGGGCCGAAGGGCTTGCAGGCCGAAAACGTCATGCGCCCCTAGAGAGCCCCTTTTTCGCAAGGCCGCCGGACGGTGCGCCGGACGGCGTGAATCATTCGGACATTCCGGGCCGCCCTTTCAGGCGGCCTGTTCCCTTTTCGAGGAACTGTGGCGCCTGCTTACGACGCAATCCTGATCCCCGGCGGGGGGGTGCGGGAAGGCGGCGCGCTGCCGCCCTGGGTGCGCGCCCGGCTGGATCTCGCCAGGGAACGCTTCCGCGGGGAGTATCTGCTGGCCCTGAGCGCGGGCACCCCGCATCGCCCGCCGCCGGTCACGGCCGCGGGCTACCCGGTCTTCGAATCCCGCGCCGCGGCGGAGTATCTCATCCGCCGGGGCGCCCCAGCGGAGAAGGTCCTGGCCGAGTGGCACTCCTACGACACCATCGGTAACGCCTTCTTCGCCCGCACCATCCACGCCGCGCCCGCCGGGTGGCGGCGGCTGCTGGTGATCACCTCCGCCTTCCACCTGCCGCGAGCCGAGGCCGTGTTTGGCTGGGTCTTCGGGCTGCCCGCTCCGGGAAACGGCTTCGAACTGGACTTCGAGGCGTCGCCGGACGCGGGCCTGGGCGGCGAGGCGCTCGAACTCAGGCTCGCAAAGGAAGCCCGGGCCCTGGCCGCGCTGCCGGAGTTGGCCGCCCAGATCACCACCCTGGCCGCACTGCATCGCTGGCTGTTCACGCGCCACGGCGCTTACTCGGCGGAGGGCTACGCACGCACCTTCGAGCCGCTTTCCGGACCGCTGGCCGACAGCTACTGAGCGCCGATCTCGGCGAGAATCCGCCGCACCTCGCCCGCCGGGTCCGCGGCGCGCGTCACCTGGCGGCCGATCACCAGGTAGTCGGCGCCGCCGCGGATGGCTTCGGCGGGTGTCGCCACGCGCTTCTGATCGCCTTTGC
>CAKZVG010000599.1 GCA_937921835.1 uncultured Bryobacteraceae bacterium
GAATCCGCCACCACGCGCGGCACGTTGAAGAAGCGGATCTTGGGGTAGTTGGCTTGGCGGATCTCCTGCTCGGCGTTGGCGGCGCGTTCCACCGGCCACTGCATGTTGGATTGGCCCGACGCTACCCAGACCTCGCCCACCAGGACGTCCTTGAGCGTGATCGTGTTCTTTCCGGCGATGGTCATGTCTCCGGCCGCACCGGCCTGGAGCGGCCTGAAGAACGCCTCCCAGCGGCCCGCCTCATCGGCCCTGGCCGATACGGCCTGGTCCAGGAAGCGGATGCTCACCGCCTCGCCCGCGGCGGCCGTACCCCACAGCCGGACCGGCGCTCCGGCCTGGAGAACCATGTGGTCGGAGATAACCGCCGGCAGGCGGACATCGGCGTGAAGAACGCTGGTGAGCAGCAGCAGAGAAGAGAGGCAAATCGTGCGGCGCATCGCAAAGGCTCCTTTTCCGGTTCGAGTTGAAAGGGATATTGTACGCCCGCTGAACGTCCGCCGGAGCTAGATTTCGGCGCCGAGGAAGGAATCCGGCGGCAGCGGTAGCGGAGGCGGCTCAACCGGGTGCTCAAGCAAACGCTGCGCCAGACGGAAGGATAGCCCGGCAAGCGAACGGTACAGGTCTTCGTTCTGCACGATGATCCGCTCGGGCAGGGAGAGAGAAACGGGCGCGAAGTTCCAGATGGCAAGAATCCCGCCATCGACCATCAGGCCGGCCACATCCTGGGCGGCGGCGGCGGGCACGGTGACGATGCCGATGTGGATGTTCATGCGGCGCGCCAGCCCCGGAAGCATCTCCAGCGGCAGCACGTGGCGGCCCGCCACCTCGGTTCCGATCTTCGCCGGATCGGTGTCGAAGGCGGCCATGATGTTCAAGCCGCACTGGCGGAACTTCTCGTAGCCGAGCAGCGCGCGGCCAAGGCTCCCGGCTCCGGCCAGAAACGCGTCGTGGCTGTTGTTCCAGCCAAGGAATTCCTCGATGGCGCGAATCAGTCCGGCCACCGGATAACCTACCTTGGGCCGGCCCGTGATTTCAGTGATTTCCAGGTCCTTGCGGACCTGCGTGGGATCGAGGCGCAACTCCCGTCCGATCAGAATGGAGGAAACGAACGGGGTCCCTTTTGCCTGTAGGTTCTTGAGGAAGTGATGGTAGGCGGGCAGGCGGCGCAGGCTGGCAAGGGCGATCGGTTTGAGTTTGGGTTCCGCCATCCGGAATGGCCGGCCTTCCAAAGAGCACGAAAAAAAGCCAGCGGCGGCCCTCCCGCCCACCACGACAGGCAAGCCGGCCGCTGGCCGATGGCACGAACAAACGCGCCCACCCCCCCAAAGGGCTGTTCCCGGCTGACCAGAGACCGGTGGCAGGGGCGTTGTCGAATCGAGAAGAATTTATCGCGAAAAACTTCTCTAATTGAGGATACGCAACTCCAGAATTCCTGTCAAGTCACAATTCAGCCGTGATACTCTACAGGTATGAGGATGCGTCCTGCACTTGCGCGTCCGTTCCTTTTCGGGTGTGACTAATACCCGGCCTTCCCTTTGCAGCCCGGGCGCCAGCGTCTTGAGGTTTTGGCCGCGAAGCGTCCAAGTCAGCCTGTCCGTTTGAAAATAAAGAGTTTGCAAAGAGGAGAACCAGCATGCTTGCAGATGCCGCGGCCACCCGGCAGGGTCTTCCCAACCTGGTGACGCCACTGCCCGGACCAAAGGCCCGGTCCATCATCGCCCGCGACGGCCGGGTTGTTTCGCCGTCTTTCACCCGCGGATACCCGCTGGTAGCCGCCCGCGGGGAAGGGGCCATTGTCGAGGACGTCGACGGCAATCGCTTTCTCGATTTCAACGCCGGCATTGCGGTGGTGGCGGCCGGCCACTGCCACCCGCGGGTGGTGCGCGCCATTCAGGAGCAGGCCGCCCGGCTGATCCACATGTCGGGAACCGACTTCTACTACGAGAGCCTGGTCCGGCTTGCCGAGAAGCTCGCCGCGCTGGCGCCGGGTGGCGGGGAGCGCCGGGTGTACTTCGGAAACTCCGGCACGGAGGCGGTGGAGGCGGCCATGAAGGCCGCGCGCTATCACACCGGGCGGCCGAAGTTCCTGGCGTTTCTCGGCGGCTTCCATGGGCGCACTCTGGGATCGCTCTCGCTGACCGCATCCAAGCGTGTGCAGCGGAAGGGCTTCGAGCCGCTGCTGGCGGGCGTTGTCCACGCTCCGTACGCGTACTGTTACCGCTGCGCCTACGGCAAGAACCCGGACACGTGCGCGGTAGAGTGCGTCAAGCACATCGAGGAGACTTTGTTCCAGACCGTGCTGGCGCCGGAGGAGACCGCCGCCATCGTACTGGAACCCATTCAAGGCGAAGGCGGCTACGTCGTTCCGCCGCCCAAGTTCTTCGACGCATTGCAGGCCCTGGCCCGGCGGCATGGCATCCCGCTGGTCTTCGACGAGGTGCAGTCGGGCATGGGGCGCACCGGGAAGATGTGGGCCGCACAGCACTTCGGCGCCGAACCGGACATCCTGGCGGTGGCCAAGGGCATCGCCAGCGGCCTGCCGCTCTCAGCCACCATCGCGCGCGCCGAGCTGATGCAGTGGAAGCCCGGCGCGCACGCGACGACCTTCGGGGGCAACCCGGTCTCGATCGCCGCCGCGCTGGCCACCATCGAGCTGCTGGAGGAGGAACTGCTCGACAATGCCGCGCGCTTAGGCGAATTCCTGCTGGCGCGCTTGCGCGAGTGGCCGCGGCGCTTCCGCACGGTGGGCGAGGTGCGCGGTCTGGGACTCATGATCGGCGTCGAACTGGTGCGCGACCAGGCCACGCGGGAGCGCGCGCCGGAGGTTCGCGACCGGCTGGTGGAGCTGGCCTTCGAGCGCGGCCTGCTGATTCTCGGCGCCGGACCCAACAGCCTGCGCCTGTGCCCGCCGCTGGTGATCACGCGCGGCCAGGCCGCCTTCGCCGCGGATACACTGGAGGAGTGCCTGCGGATCGCGGAGAGCGAACTCTGAAGACGCTTGACGTCGGCTGCGGGGTCAACAAGTATCCCGGGGCGGTGGGCATCGACCGTAATCCGGCCAGCCGGGCTGACGTCTTGTGCGACCTCGACCGCTTTCCGTACCCGTTCGCCGACGGCGCCTTCGATTGCATCCGGGCCGTGCACGTCATCGAACACGTCTCCGACGTCATCCGCACCCTGGAGGAGTTCCACCGCCTGCTGCGGCCGGGCGGGCGGATTCACCTGGTCACACCACACTACACCGACTTCAGTTCGTTTTGCGACCCTACCCACCGCTGGCACCTGAACAGCTTCTCGTTCCGCTGTTTCGGCCAGGACCACGGAGGCTTCGGCTATTACTCGCGGCGGAGATTGCGCGAGATTTCGGTGCGCGTGCGCCTACTCGCATTCTGGCGCCTGCTGGGACTCGAATTCCTGGTGAACCGCCTGCCGCGCTTCCGGCGGTTCTGGGAGCACTACCTGTGCTTCGTGGTGCGCGGCAAAGTGATGGAATTCGAGTTCGAGACGCTGGAGTGAACCATGTGGGGCAACCTGTTGCGGCTTTCCGACGCTCTGCGCCACCGCGCCCGGCTGCGCCAGTGGAGCCCGGAGCGCGCCGCGGGACAGCGCGGGGAGGACTTGGCGCACCGCTTTCTGCGCCGGGCCGGCTACACCGTGGTGGCGCGCAACTACCGTACCGCGACCGGGTCGGGGGAATTGGACCTGGTGGCCTGGGACGGCGCGACGCTGGTCTTCGTGGAGGTGAAGTCGCGCACCAGCCAGGAGTACGGCGCCCCGGGCCGGGCCCTCGACGCGGGCAAGCGGGAGCGCTTGCGGCGGGCCGGCCGGGACTACGCCCGCCGCGCCGATGTCGCCTGGGAGCGGGTCCGCTTCGACCTGGTCGAGGTGCTCTTTTCCGATCCGCCGTCGGTGGCGCACTTCAAGGACGCCTTCCGCCCGTAAGCGCCGGTCGCGTTACAATACCAGTTTCATATCGGAGGAAGCGCTCCTTTGCCAGAATTACGCAAGGATCCGGTCACCGGCCGCTGGGTCATCATTTCGACTTCCCGCGCCAAGCGGCCTTCGGATTTCGTGCGCGAAACGGTGCGCCCCAAGGGGGTGCGCTCCTGCCCGTTCTGTCCGGGCAATGAGGCCAAGACGCCGCCCGAGGTGCTGGCCTACCGCAGGGAAGGCGGTCCCAACCAGCCCGGCTGGACGCTGCGCGTGGTGCCCAACAAGTTCCCCGCCCTGCGCGTGGAGGGGGACCTGAACCGTCAGGGAGAGGGCCTCTATGACAAGATGTCGGGCGTGGGGGCGCACGAGGTGATCATCGAAACACCCGAACACATGCAGACCCTGGCCGACGTGCCCGAGAAGGCCATCGAGGACGTCTTCTGGGCCTTCCGGGACCGTATCCTGGACCTGCGCAAAGACCGCCGGCTGCGCTACATCATCCTGTTCAAGAACCATGGCGAGGCGGCCGGAGCGTCGCTGGAGCACACGCACTCGCAATTGATCGCGCTCCCGGTGGTGCCCAAGCGGGTGCAGGAGGAGATCACGGGCGCGCGCCGCTACTACGATTTCAAGGAGCGCTGCATCTACTGCGACATCGTTCACAGCGAAGCGCAGACGGGCACGCGCGTGGTGCTCGAAACCGACCACTTCGTGGCCGTGGCGCCCTACGCGCCGCGCTTCCCCTTCGAGACCTGGATCATTCCGCGCCCGCACCTGTCGCACTTCGAGGAGACCGCCGCGCCGGCCATGCACAACCTGGCGTGGGTGGTCCGGGCGCTGCTGCGCAAGATCGACCGCGTGCTGGAGTGCCCGCCCTACAACGCCGTGATTCACACCTCGCCGATTCAGGAAGGCGCGCTCCCGCACTATCACTGGCACATCGAGGTGATCCCCAAGCTGACCAAGGTGGCCGGCTTCGAGTGGGGGACGGGCTTCTACATCAACCCCACACCTCCCGAAGAAGCCGCGAAATTCCTTCGCGACGCTGGGCTGGCGTAGCGGGAACCACTTCGTAAAGCGGCGCCCTCTCAGGCAGAAGGCCGGCCGCCCCCAGGGGCTTGGCGGCCTCGAACAGGCAAGTTCGCGACCCGGTCCGGCCTTCCACCCGCACCGCGCCGGGCGCGGGCCTAACCCGGTAGGCCATCTCGGCGCCGCGCTCCCGGCGGAGGGAATCCAGTGACCAGTCGCTGCCGGCCACCAGACTGATCCCGCCCGCCCGGGTGATGAGAATCGTCATCTCGGAGAGGGACTGGCCGGCCGAGGCGGCGGATTCGGCTGCCTCAAGGATGCGTTCCGCGTTCTCCACGAACCGGCTCATGCTGGTGCTTATCGGCAGCGCGGGCGCGGCTTTCATCAAACCGGCGGGCCGCCGGCCGCTCAGACCCGGATCCGCAGCGACGGCTTGAGCAGCACGCGCTCGAAGCCGCGCCGGGGGTGCTGGATCCGTTTGAGCAGCAGGTCGGCGGCGCGCTGGCCCATCTCGTAGCTGGGCTGCACGACGGTGGAGACGGGCGGGTCGAAAACGTCCAGCCACTCGGAATCGTCGGAACTGACCACTTCGACGTCCTCCGGGCAGCGCAGCCCGCACTCCTTGAGCGCCTTGAGGATGCCGGTCATCATGAGGAAGTTGGCGGCGAAGATGGCGTCCGGCGGCTCCTTCAGCTTGAAGAACTGGAGCGCCAGGCGGTAGCCGGACTCGGCCGTCCAGTCGCCTTCGCCGGCGTAGGCGGCCGGCCGCGGGAGTCTGTGGCGGGCCAGCGCGCGCTTCCAGGCCGAGACGCGGTCGGCGCCGGTGGAGAGCTGAAGGTGCCCGGTGACGATCGCGATCCGCCGGTGGCCGCGCGCGATTAGGTGCTCAATGGCCAGACGCGTTCCCAGGGCGTTGTCGGCGGCCACCGTGTCGGCGTCGAAGCTGCGCGGCACCCGTCCCACGAACACCACCGGCTTGCCGGACTCCACCAGCCGCCGCGCGTCTTCCTCGCCCCCGGCCGACAGAAACACGAGCAGGCCATCCACCTGCTTGGAACGGAACACGGCAGTGTAGCGGGCCTGTTCTTCCGGCAGGTTGTAAGTGCTGCCGAGCAGCAGCGTGTAGGAGGCCTGCTTCAGGCGGTCCTCCACGCCGCGGACCACCTTGGCGTAGAACGGGCTGGCGATGTCCGGAATCAGCATCCCGGCCGTCCGGGTCCGCCGGGTTTGCAGGCTGCGGGCCAGATCGTTGATGGTGTAATCGAGTTCGAGGACCGCTTTGTGCACCCGCTCGGTCAGTTCGGGGCTGACGTACGCGGACCGGTTGAGCACGGCGGATACGGTGTAGGTGGATACTCGCGCCCGCTTCGCGACGTCATAGATTGTCGCCATTCCTTTGCTCATGGTGCCACCCGGAGGGAGCAATTGACAAGCAGGCGCGGGAGCGCCCGCCCGATTCGGCTTGACCGGAACCCCGCCAGTCTGATACTTCCTGAGTGGCGATTGGGGTCATCACAATGAAACACTTTGCCATCTCCCTCCTCTTCTGCTTGGCCGCGCGGGCGCAGGATCCGCGCGGCAGCATCGTCGGGCAAATCACCGATACGACCGGCGCCGTGGTGCCGGGCGTCAGCGTGAAACTCACGCATCTCGACACCAACGTTTCCACGACCGTGGTCAGCAACGCCCAGGGCAACTACGAGGCGCACTACCTACCCACCGGTTCCTACCGGGTGGCGGCCGAACTGGCAGGGTTCAAGTCCTGGTCGCGTCCCCCGGTGGAGCTGCGCATCGGCGACCGCCTGCGGGTGGACATCCAGCTCGAGGTCGGCAACATCGCCGAAAGCGTCGAGGTGGTGGCGCAGGCGCCCGTGCTGGAGACCACCACCGGCCACATCGGCCAGGTGATCGACAGCAAGACCTTCGCCAACATGCCCATGCGTTCGGGCAGCATCGCCTGGCTGTACGCCATGGCACCCGCCACGGTGCTGACGTCCTTGCCCTTTGACGGCCCCTGGAACATCGACCAGTCCTCGAACATCGCCGTCGGTGGCTCGCCGCGCGGGCAGGGCATGGAGTTCGCCGTCGACGGAGTGAGCAACAATTCCTACAACGGCGGGACGGCGTTCGTGCCTCCGCCTGACATGGTGGCCGAGGTGCGCGTGGACACCGCTACCTACGACGCCGCCATCGGCCACACGGTGGGCGGGTCGGTGAACGTCAGCCTCAAGTCCGGTACGAACTCCTTCCGCGGCACGCTGGGGACCTTCGTCGCCAGCGGCCCCATGATGACGCGCAACTTCTTCACCAACCGCTTCATCTTCGATCCCACCACGGGTCCGGTCACGCCCGAAAAGATCAAGGCCAATACGCCTTCCACGCGCTGGCTGCGCTATAGCGCCTCGGTGGGCGGGCCGGTCTACATCCCGAAGCTCTACGACGGCCGCAACAAGATGTTCTGGCAGTTCGGCTATCAGACCCACAACCGCCGCCGCCCGAACGCCACCGTTCACACGGTGCCCACGCCCGAACAGGCGCGCGGCGACTTCTCCGCCTTGCTCGCGCTTGGCCCCATCTATCAGATCTACGATCCCTTCACGACGCGTCCCTCCGGCGCCACGCGCTTCCAGCGTTCACCGCTGCCGGGCAACATCGTCCCGGCCAGCCGCATCGACCCGATGGCGAAGAACATCCTGAAGTACTTTCCGGCGCCCAACCAGGCCGGTACCCAGGACTTCCTCAATAATTACGCCCGGACGCGGTTCGATTCGCAGGACCTCTACCAGCCGGTGGCGCGCGTCGACCACAACTTCAGCGAGAAGCACCGCACGTTCGCGCGTTACTCGCACTCGGACTTTTACGGCCATTTCGACGAGCTCGTCTCCGGCAGCCCCGTTCGAGGACGCAAGCGGCAGCGGCCGCACCGCGGCGTGGCGCTCGATAACGTGGTGGTGATCAACCCGCAGATGATTCTCGATGTCCGTTACGGCATGACCTGGTTCCAGGAGTACCAGAGCTTCGACAACATGGGCTGGGATCTGAAGGAATTCGGTCTCCCCCAAAGCCTCATCAGCCAGCTCGATCCCAAGGGGATCTCCTTCCCGGTGATTAACGTGAGCGGGCTGCTCCAGCTTGGCAACGACGGCGGGTTCTCGCA
>CAKZVG010000600.1 GCA_937921835.1 uncultured Bryobacteraceae bacterium
GAACCTCTCACGGACAGGACGTTCGGCGGCGCCCGCATTGAGGAGATCTACCGCGTTCGCCTCGACCGCGGCGACCTGCTGCTCGAATGCATCGGAGAGGTGATCCGGCGCCACGGCATCCAGGACGGCGCCGTGCTCACCGGGCTGGGCTCGGTTGAGGAGTGCACCTTCCACGGCGTCAAGTCGCTCGCGCCTGCCGCGGAGCAGGAATTCCGCACGGTTCGCGGACCAATCGAGATCCTGAATCTTAACGGGATTATCGCCGCCGGAGAACCCCACGTCCACATCACGCTCGCCAACTTGCAAGGCGCGTTTGGCGGGCATCTGGAGAAGAACTGTCGGGTGCTTTACCGCGCCGAACTCACCCTGGCGAAGTTCAAGGGAACCCCGCTGGCGAGAAAGCCCAACGCCCAAGGCACCCGCGTACTTCAGCGCAAGTAACCGCCATCTCCCGCTGCTCCGGACGGCGCGCCTGCTGACCGATTGGCGGAGGGCCACAACCAGATCTCGGTTCCGTTTGAGCGCCGGCTCCGCAAAGAGCGCGCGACAGGCGGCGCCGTAGCGGGTGACAATCAAAAGCGGTACGCCACGATTCCCGGCGGGTGGGATCGGCCGCTCTGCGCCGGCCTGCCAGGCGCACGCGTGCGCGAAGGAGCCGTGGGGCGGCGCGAGCGCGAACGGGACGTCCGGTGCATCCTGAACCGCGGCCGCCATACCTGCGGCAACCGGCCGCTCCGCCGTGTATTGTGAAATGAGAGGCAGGCGCGCACGTCCGGCATCGCCGTGGCAGCGGTTGCGAAGCGGTGCGCTCTAAAGGAGAGGGAATTGGCTGTAGCTTCGTCCGCTCAAACCGAGCAAGCGCTCCGCGGCTGGGCCGCGCGTAACCGCGACACGCTGGTAGCCATCGCCCGCGAGCTGGTCCGAATCCCCAGTGAAAATACGCCCCCCACCGGCGGAGAACTGGCTTGCCAGGAGTATGTCGCGCGCTTCCTGGCGCGGTACGGTTGGGAGCCGCGCCTGTACCGCCCCGACGAGATCGCGGGCGTCCTGGAGCACCCGCTTTACTGGCGCGGCCGCGACTATGCAAACCGCCCGAACCTGGGCGCAAGGCGGCGCGGCGCTGGCGGAGGCCGGTCGCTGGTGCTCTCCGGGCACATCGACACCGTGCCCGCCGGTACGCAGCCCTGGACCCGCGATCCGTTTGGCGGCGAGGTCGAGTCCAACCGCCTCTACGGCCGCGGCTCGAACGATATGAAGGGCGGGGTGGCGGCGAACCTCTTTGTCGTGCGGGCGCTTGCCGAGCTCGGCATCGAACTGGCGGGCGACCTGGTATTCGAGACCGTGGTCGACGAGGAGTTCGGCGGCGTGAACGGCACCCTGGCCGGACGGCTGGCGGGCTACAACGGCGACGCGGCGGTCATTTCGGAGCCGTCGTTTCTTCGGGTGTGCGTGGCGCAGCGCGGCGGCCGGACGGCGCACATCACGCTTTCGGCTCCCAACGGCGGCATCCTTCAGGAAGGCGGTCCGCCGCCCAGCGTCATCGAGCAGCTCCGGATCTTTCTCGACCGCCTGCCCGAGTTCGCCGACTTGCGCCGCAACGCTGCGCCGCGGTACGGTCTCTATCCCCAGCCCGACCCGGTACCCGTCACGGTGTCCAAGGTTTTCACCGGCCCCTGGGGCTTTCGCGAGCCGTCCACCACTCCCGACATGTGCCGCATCGAGCTCTTCTGGCAGGCTATGCCGGGAGAAGCGCTCGAGGACGTGGACGCGCAGTTCCGGGCTTGGCTCGACGGCCTCGCCGCGCAGGCGCCGCAGGTCTTTCGCGTCAAGCCGCGCGTCGAGTTCCCGATCCGCTGGCTGCCCGGTTCGGCCATCGATCCCGGAGAACTCCTGGTGCGCGAACTCTCCGCCTGCGCCGCCGAGGTGCTGGGTGAACCGCCGCCCGTGGCGGGCATTGAAGGCCCCTGCGACATGTACGTGTTCCATCAGGTCGCGAAGATGCCCGCGGTGTTGTGGGGCGCCCGCGGAGGCAACACCCACAACGCCGACGAATACCTCGACCTGGACTCCGCCGCGCTGGCGGCCGAGGCGCTCCTGGTGTTCGTGTGCCGCTGGTGCGGGGTCCGCTGAGACCGGCGCCCGCGCACCCCGCCGGTGACCGCCGCCGTGGCTGTGCGGTGTTGTTAAAGTGCAGGGTGGAAGGAGCAAGCCATGGAACCTGCGCTGCATAGACGGAACCGGGCCGGCCACTCTCGGATTCTTCTCTTCCTGGGAGTCCTCCTGCTGAGTGTTGCGGGGAACTCGCGGACTCCCCCGGAGCGCGTGACCGTGCGGCCGCCCGACACCGGCGAGGCGCTGGTGAATCCCGGCATGGGCTGGGTCTTTCATCACTACGACAACGGCATACACCGCTACGGAGTGGACCTGGAGCCATCCGATACGGTGGATGAGTTCCCGGGCGCGAGCGTGGTTTACCTGCGCCTGGCCTGGTCCTACATCGAGCCCAGCGAAGGCAAGTTCAACTGGTCCATCGTCGACACCCCCGCGCAGCGCTGGATCGCGAAAGGCAAGCAGGTCGCTTTCCGCTTCAGTTGCAGCGAGAGCGCGGCCGACCAGCCCTTCGCGACGCCGGAGTGGGTGAAGAACGCCGGCGCGAAGGGCTACTTTTTTGAGCCGCGCAAGGGGATCGTCGAGAGAGGCTCACATTGGGAGCCCGATTTCGACGACCCCGTATTTTTTGAAAAGCTAGACCGTTTTCTCGCCGCCGCGGGCGCCAGGTACGACGGCGATCCGCACGTCGCTTTTGTCGATATCGGATCCATCGGCGTCTGGGGAGAGGGGCACACGTTCTCAAGCACCCGGCGCCCGTACACCGCCGCGACCGTGCTCCGCCACCTGGACTTGCACAAGAAGCATTTCCCGCGCACCCTGCTCGCCGCCAACGACGATCTCGCGCATCATGGCCGGGGTTTGGAGGT
>CAKZVG010000601.1 GCA_937921835.1 uncultured Bryobacteraceae bacterium
CGCGGCGCGCAGGTCCTCCACCAGGCCATCGGTGGAAGAGAGCCTGCGCAGGGCGCGGCGCGCTTCGGCGGGCTCGGAGCGGCGCACCCGGGCAAGCCGGTAGGCGTCGCCCATGGAGCAAGCGAACTGAGCCTTCATGCCCACGTAGTTCAGACGGTGCGCGGCGAGCCGGAGAGCGCCAAGCGTCTCGGCGCGCCGCGGCGGCGCGAGTCCGCGCAGATCGGCAAGGTTCGCCTCGGCGAGAAGCCGGACGTCACGCGCCACGGGAAGCAGGGCGGCCATGCTCCTGGCGCCGGCGGCGGAGAACGGGTCCTCCCAGAAGAGATGGGTGGCCGCGCCGTCAAAACCAACCTGGGCGAGCAGCGCGCCGGCCTGGCGGAAACGGTCCACGATGCACGAAACCGAAGGCGATCCGGCGCGGTGGAAGACCCAGTCGAAGGACGCGGCGAAGGCGCCCTCCTCGACCGGCTCCCGCTGCCACGCCGCCGCCGCGGAGAAGACCACCGGATACCAGGTGAGGTTGAGGAGCCCTTCGCCGCCGTCGTTCCAGTGCGTGTTCAACATGCCGAGGGCGCCCGCCCGCTTGCCCTCTTCGACGAAGCCGCCGATGTTGGCCAGCGCGGCGTCAACCCGCGGGAAGATGCGCTGCCAGTTGTTGACCCCCGGACAGACGAAGAATTCGAAGCCGTGGCGGCGGAACGGCTCCACCAGCGATGCGAACTCCCGGCGCGGGTGGTAGTCCCAGCTCATCGGGATCAGGTCCTTGGGCAGTGCGGCGAGCAGGCCGGGGTGCGCCAGCGCCATGTCGCCCCAGAACATCAGCCGGCGGTTGAGCGGCCGCAATAATTCGGCGACACGCTTCAGGTGCGCCAGGTACACCGCTTCGAAACCCTCGCGCGCGACGCGTTCCCGCGAACGGCCCTGGCTCAGCTCGAAGGTCTCGTCGCAGCCGATGTGCAGGAACGGGCCCGGAAAGGCGCGCGCAAGCTGCCGGCCGGCCTGCTCGATCCACGCTTCGGCGCCGGCGTCGCCGGGCGCGAGGACGCTGCCGTGCGGCCGCTCGCCCAGGTGCGCGTAGCTCTCCACTTTCAGCACATGGTGCAGGTGGCCGAACATCTGCTGCTGCGGGACCAGGTCCATGTGATGCCGGCGCGCGTAATCGGCCAGGCGCGCGAACGCCTCCGCGCCGAGTCCGGTTGCGGGAGCGGCCAGCGGCGCGTGGTCATAGGGGAAGACATGCTCCATGTAGAACGCGAGCATGTTCATCTTGAACTCGGCCAGCGTCTCGATGATCCGCCGCACGGTGGATTCGGTTGGCGCCGGGCCGCGGCTGATGTCGATGCTGAGGCCGCGGTGGCGGAGCGCGGGGGAGTCGGCCGCCGTCAAGTGCGGAATCGCGTAGCCGGGGCCGCTCTTGCGGACGAGCTGGCGCAGCGTCTGAATGGCGTAGAACAGGCCCGCCTCGGTTGAGGCGGCGGCCAGGATGCCTTGCGGCCGGACATCGAGCAGGTATCCTTCGGACTTGCGCGCCTCGGCCGGGTCCAGCCGGCGCGCGGCGATCTCCCGCTCGATAGCCGGGCGGCCGAGCAAGCCGGCCAGCAGACGCGGTCCGCTTCCGCCGCGGACGGCGGGCAGGTCGCGGTTCAGGCTTTCGATCGCGAAGCGGGCCGCTTCCGACGGCGGCGCCAGCGTTACCGCCAGCGGCCGGCGGCCCGCGAGCGTCCCATCGCGCAAGATCAGATGAACGGGACGCGGAACGAGGTCCACCGCGCCGGCGCAGGCGGTGGAAACAACCAGAACCGCGAGCAAGCGCGCGCGCATGGCTTCACTTCGCCGGCGCCAGCCGCACCAGCATGACGCCATGCCGCGGCACCTCCGCTTCATAGCGTCCGGAAACCCGGCCGAGATCCTTCTGCCGCCACAGGTCACGGACCCGGCGCGCGCCGCTTAGTTCCAACTCCGGCCAGGACACGGCCAGCTTGCCCGGGCTCTCGCTCAGGTTGAACAAACCCAGCGCCGTCGAGCCGTCCTCCAGCGGCTTTGCTAGCACCAGCTCCGCCTCGCTCTGACGCACGATGCGCGCCTGCTTGCCGAGCGCGTCCTGGTTGACGCCGATGACTTCGGCGTTGCACAGCACGTTCAGCGTGAACTCGTCCAGGCGGCGCATGTCGCCCGAATAAAACAACGGTGCGGCCATCAGCGCCCACATCGACATGTAGGCGTACTGCTCGTCGTAGGTGAGCGGGGTCATCCGCGGCGGATCGTTCTGGCTGCGGGCGTTGCCGATGTAGCCGATCAGAATGTAGTCGGGATCGTTCCATGCGCCGGGGCGCGCGTAGGCGAAGTGCTGCGCGTTGCGGAGTCCGATGCGGAAGAAACCGGGCAGACGGTCATCCTTCTCAAGGCCGAGGTCGCCCGTGGTCCGCCAGCAGTGGCCGCCGGCCTCCGCACCCCACTTCCACACCTCGCCCATGCCGTACTGGCAGAGGTTGAAGACGATGTCGCGGCCAAGCGTCTTGAGAATCGCGCCCATCTGGCGGTAAGGCGCCTGAAGGTCAGCTGGTTCCTTGCCCGGCGCGACCTTGCGGTAAGAACACCAATCGTACTTGAGGAAATCGAAACCCCAGGCGGCGAACTGGCGCGCGTCGGCTTCCTCATGCTGGTAGGAGCCTTCGTACTGGGCGCAGGTGAGAGGTCCGGGCGAGGTGTAGATGCCGGCCTTGAGGCCCTGGGCGTGAATGTAGGCGGTGAGCGCGCGCATGTCCGGGAAGCGCCGGTTGGGAAGGATGTTGCCCGCCTCGTCGCGCGCCGGTCCGCCGAGTTCGGGATCGGGCGAGCCGGGCCTGACCATCCAGCAGTCGTCGATGTTGACGTATTGGTAGCCGAAGTCGGCCATGCCGGAGGCGATCATCGCGTCCGCGGCTTCACGGAAAAGACGGTCGCTGATGCGGGCGTAGTGGGTGTACCAGTGATTCCAGCCCATGGGGGGCGTCAGCGCGAGCGTGTCCCCCACCACTAGCCTGAATTCGCGCCGCGCCGCGCCGTGCCGGTTCCGGGCGCGCAGGAGAATACGATGCTCTCCGGCGCGCGGCGGCGTGTGGCCGGTGAGAATGCCGGTGGCGCTGTCCAGCTTGATGGAAGCCGGAAGGCCGGAGGCTTGAAACGCGATGGGACGCTCGCCGGTGCACGGGATGCGATAGAGGAACGGCCGCCCGGGACGCGCGCCGTAGACCGATGGGCCGTTGATCTTCGGCGCGGGGCCGGGTTT
>CAKZVG010000602.1 GCA_937921835.1 uncultured Bryobacteraceae bacterium
GGGAATGAACAGGCGGCTCCAGAGCATACATTCCGCGCCTGGGGTGCGGGAGTTGCCAGTGTAGCAGAAGGCGCCGATGGCCGGTCAGGCAACTGGAGATCCATCGGCGGGCTGTAGCTCTCGCTGCCGGTGCTCGGCGATCTGGCGGTCAAGTGCCTGGCCGTAGCGCCGGGCCGCCTCGCCCCGCCGGTAGAGTATCCTGATCTGGATGGACAAGCTTGACTGGTCCGGCGCAAGCCGCCTGCGCCCGGGAATCCGGCTCCGTGCGAGGACACGGTAGACATGTCCGTTGAGCCCCGCCGGGCCAGGGTCCACGCCTGCGCGAAACTGAACCTCGGACTGAAAGTTCTCGGCCGCAGGAGCGACGGATTCCACGAGCTGCGCACCGTTTTCCAGACCATTTCGCTGGCCGACACCCTGGAGTTCGAGTACGCGCCCTCCCGCGGCGCATCGGTCACGCTCGAAGCCGGGATGGACGTTCCGGCCGAGGAGAACCTGGTGGTGCGCGCGGCGCGCCTGGTCATGGAACATGCCGGAATCGCCGGGCGGCTGGCGGTGCGCCTCAAGAAACGCATTCCGATGGGCGGCGGGCTGGGCGGCGGGTCGAGCGACGCCGCGGCGGTGCTGCTGGCGCTGCCGGTCCTGGCCGGGCGCAGGGTTCCGCTGGATGAGTTGCTCGAACTCGCCGCGCGCCTGGGCAGCGACGTGCCGTTCTTCCTGCTGGGGGGCACGGCGGCGGCCACCGGCCGGGGTACGGAACTGTATCCGCTTCCGGACCCGCCACCGCGGCGGGGTGTGGTGGTGGCCCCGCAGGTGCATGTTTCCACGGCGGAAGCCTACCGGGCGCTCGGCCGTCCGTTGACTTCGGCCGTTCCGTCATGTATTGTTAATACTTTCCAAGCTTCTGTCTGGGCTCTTAGTGTGGGGCTTCCGGGCGGTGGCGCGTCAGGGCCGCTGGAGAACGATTTCGAAGCGGTGATCTTCGGCCAGTACCCTCAACTGAAGTCGATTAAGCGGAAATTGAGAAGTCTTGGGGCGGATCCCGCCATGTTGACCGGAAGCGGGGCTGCGGTATTCGGTTGGTTCAGCGAACGCGAGGATCTCAAGCGCGCGCTCGCCGCTTTCCCCGGGCAACGGGTTTTCGCCGTGGCCAGCGTGTCCCGGCGCCGGTTCCGGAGATTGTGGCGGCGCGGGCTCGAACCGCATCTGGCCGCGCCGTCGTGGCCGCCCCAAAGCCGGTACACGCGATGAATTCTTTCACCATGAAGGTCTTCGCCGGGAACGCCAACCCGGCTTTGGCCAAGGAAATCTGCGGCTGCCTGAACGTCGGGTTGGGCAAGGCCTATGTGCGCTCGTTTTCCGACGGTGAAATCTACCTTCAAATCCAGGAGAACGTGCGCGGCGCGGACGTGTTCGTGGTGCAGCCGACCTGTCCGCCGGTGGAGCGCAACCTGCTCGAGCTGCTGTTGATGATCGACGCCCTGAAGCGGGCTAGTGCGGACCGCATCACGGCAGTGTTACCCTATTATGGGTACGCCCGCCAGGACCGGAAGGACCGTCCCCGCGTGCCGATCTCGGCAAAGCTGATCGCCAGCCTGCTTGAGCGCGCCGGGGCCAACCGCATTCTGGCGCTCGATCTGCACGCGGCTCAGATTCAGGGATTCTTCGATATACCGGTGGATCACCTGTTCGCGGCGCCGGTCATGATCGAGTACCTGGAGACGCTTGCCCTGCCCAACCTGACGGTGGTTTCGCCGGATGCGGGCGGGGTGGAGCGGGCGCGAGCCTTCGCCAAACGCTTGAACTCGCCGCTGGCGATCATCGACAAGCGCCGGCTGGAGGTGAACGTGGCCGAAGTGATGCATATCGTGGGCGACGTCGGCGGCAGGAATTGCCTCATGGTGGACGACCTGATCGACACTGCGGGGACGCTGGTGAAGGGCGCCGAAGCGCTGCTGGAAGCGGGCGCCGCCAGCGTCGCAGCGGTGGCGACCCACGGCGTGCTGTCGGGTGAAGCCATCCGGCGCATCGAGGGCTCAAGTCTGGGCGAAGTGGTGGTCAGCAACTCGATCCCGTTGCGGGAGGAGGCCCTGCGGTCGCCGCGCATCCGCTCGCTGTCGGTGGCGCCGCTGCTGGCGCGGGCGATTCAGTCGATCCACGAGGGTGGATCGGTGAGTACTTTGTTCGTGTAAGGATTCCGCCGCCGCCGCGGTCCGCCGGGACCGGGAGCGGGCCGCGCGGAGCAGGTTTGTTTCAGGAGTTGAGATGAGGAAAGACATAACGGTCACCGCCGAATTGCGCGGCTCGCGCGGGAAGAATGAGGCCCGCCGGATGCGAGTCAGCGGTAAGATCCCCGCCGTGGTTTACGGCGCCAGCCGGCAGCCCGTGGCGGTGGCGGTGAATCCCAAGGACGTCCACAAAATCCTGACCAGCAAGTCGGGGCACAATACTATTTTCAATCTCCAGATCGACGGCGCCGAAACCACGCCGGTGATGATCGCCGACTGGCAGCACGATCCCATCCGCAGCAACCTGCTGCACGCGGACTTGAAGCGCATCGATCTGAACCAGCGCATCACGGTGAAGGTGCCGGTCCACACGCACGGGGAGCCGCGCGGCGTGAAACAGCAGGGCGGTCTGCTCGAACTGGTGGCGCGGGAGATCGAAATCGAGTGTCTGCCGGAGGAAATTCCGGAGGAATTCGTGGTCGATGTCACGGAACTCCTGATCGGGCAGAACAAACGCGCCGGGGAAATCCCCATGCTCGGGTCGATGACCCTGGTGTCGAATCCGGACACCGTGCTGGCGCATGTCGTCGCTCTGCGGACCTCGACCACGACGGAGGAGACCGCGGAAGCCGCCGCCGAACCGGAAGTGGTCAAGAAAGGTAAGAAGGAAGAGGAAGGCGAGAAGAAGCCCGCCAAGAAGTAGCGGATGGAACCGTCCGGAGAGCGGACTCCGTGGTTGGTGGCGGGTCTTGGGAATCCGGGGCCGGAATACGAATTCACCTACCATAACCTGGGTTTCCTCACCATCGGCCGGCTGGCGGAGCGGAATGGCGTGAGAGTGAACCGGACGGATTCGGCCTCGTTGACCGGGGCCGGCTGGATTGCGGGCCAGCCCGTGCTGCTGGCCAAGCCGCAAACGTTCATGAACGTGAGCGGTCCGGCGGTGCGCAGGCTGATGCTCAAGCACGGCATCGGTCCGGAGCGGCTGGTTCTGGTCTATGACGAGCTGGCTCTCCCGTGGGGGTCGCTCCGGGTGCGGCCGAGGGGATCGGCGGGCGGACATCACGGGGTGGAATCGGTGATCCGCGCGGCCGGGACCAGCGAGTTCGCACGGGTTCGGCTGGGCATACATCCCGGGCATCCGGTGAAGGACGGCGCGGCCTATGTGCTGGCGGCGATGCGCCGCGGGCAGAGAGAGGAATTGGATTCGCTGCTGGACCTGGCGGCCCAGGCAGTGGAGACCATAATCGCCGAGGGCGTCGAAAAGGCCATGACGAAATTTAATCGTCGCGCCCAAGGCTTAAAGACAGAGGAAGAATGAGGATTTACGAAGAATTGTTTATCCTGCGGCCGGAAGCCACCGAGGAAGAGATGGACCCGTTCGTGGAACAGCTCCAGCAGGTGATTACCAGCGGCGGCGGGACGGTGGACAAAGTCGAGAAGTGGGGCAAGCGCAAGCTGGCCTACCGGGTCGAAAAGCGCGAGGAAGGCTACTACGTGCTGATTCAGTTCAGCGCCGGTCCCGACGTGGTCAAGGAACTGGAGCGCCGGCTGCGGGTTTCGGACCTGGCGATCAAGCAC
>CAKZVG010000603.1 GCA_937921835.1 uncultured Bryobacteraceae bacterium
ATCGCTTCACCGGCTTTGACGCCTTCAAACGGATCGCCGCCTCGGACGTCGACATCGTCCTGCTCACCACCCCGCCCGGCTACCGCCCGGAGCACTTTGAGGCGGCCATCGCCGCCGGCAAGCACGTCTTCTGCGAGAAGCCCGTCGCCACCGACCCGGTGGGCGTGCGGCGCTTCCTGAAGGCCAACCAAAGCGCCCTGGCGAAAAAGCTCACCGTGGTCTCCGGCGCACAGCGGCGCTCCTCGCGCGACTATCTGCAAACCCGCGAAAAGGTCCGCAGCGGCGCCATCGGCGAGATCGTGGCGCTGTACTCGAACTACCTGAGCGGCCCCGTCCTGCACGCCAAGGAGCGCGACCCGCGCTGGGGCGACATGGAGTGGCAACACCGCAACTGGTACTCGTTCCTCTGGATCTGCGGCGACCAGATCGTCGAACAGCACTTCCACAACATCGACTGCATGAACTGGTTCATGGGCGCGCACCCGGTGAGCGTCATGGCCTCGGGCGGCGTCGCCTGGAGACCTGCCGAGGAACTGTACGGAAACATCTACGATCACATGACCTCGGATTTCGTCTATCCGGGCGGCGTGCGCCTCTCCAGCCATTGCCGCCAGTACCCGCCCGGCCCGTACCGCAAGGTGGACGATCTCATCGTCGGCACGCGCGGCCGCACCAACGGGCGGGACATGGGCGAGACGCCGCCGGTGAACGCCCAGGTCCAGGAGCACATCGACCTGGTGAACAGCATCCTCGGAACCGGCCCGTACGTGAATCACGGCGTGGAGGTGGCCGAGAGCACCTTGACCTGTATCATGGCGCGCGAAGCGGCGTACTCAGGAATGGAAATCACCTGGGAGATGATCCTGAAGTCCAAGCAGGATCTCCAGCCCAGGGCCTTCGACTACAAGCTGAAAATGGACCCGCCCCAGATTCCGGTGCCCGGCAAGTACCGCTTCGTCTGAAGTTGCGGCCCCGTCACGAACCCGGCCGCCTCTCCCGCTTCCGCCCGGTTTCGCGGGCTTCTCCCGCCAGGCTCCGGCCTCTCGCGGCGGCCACCCCGGCCTAAATGAGGAAACGCGCCGGTCGGGAGGTTCATCTATGTGAGTGAGGAGGATATTGGCGGGACGTACAGCGGGAGGGTACGATTATGAAGCAACTCTGGGAGTCCGCGATGAGAGCTTGGTGCTATTGGATGCACCCTGATCCTATGTGGCCGATCAATGGGCGCTATCGCTGCCGGGCTTGCCATCGGGTCTATCCGGTGCCGTGGGAGAACCCCGCCAGTGGGCAAGAGGCGAGGCGGCAGCCGTCTCTCGAGGTCCGCACCGAATCGCCGGCGTCAGTCCCCTTCTCTTCCTCCCCGGCTCGAAGAACTTTGAAACTGATCCGGCGGAACGCTGCCTGACGCCCCCCGCGCTGTCATACGCGCCCAGCGGGCCGGTAAAACGTGAGACAATTCTCTCCCTGGCACACGGTTCGGAACTTCTCGATTCCTCCGCATCTCTGCGGGAGCGTGCGTCTCTTGTGATGTTGCAGGATCGCCAGTTCCGGCAGGGATTCTCCGAGTAAGCGCAGCGTGGCCTCATATTCACCGTCGAGGCCGTACGGCGGGTCGGCGAATACGATTGCGGAAGCGAAGCGAGCCAGGGCCGCAGCGGCTTTCCCGACGATGACCTCGGCCTTGCGCTCCAGCCCCAGAGAAACCAGATTGTCGCGCAGGACGGCCGCGGCGGCACGGCTGCGCTCGATGAAGACCGCTTTGCGGGCGCCCCGGCTCAGGGCCTCGATACCCACCGCTCCACACCCCGCGTAGGCGTCCACGAAGACGGCGCCTTCGATGCTGGGCGAGAGAATATTGAACAGCGACTCGCGCAGGCGGTCCGGGGTGGGACGCACCTCGAGTCCGGGCACGGTTTTCAGACGGCGGCTGCGAAACTCCCCCGCGATGACCCGCATCAGCCCACCGTCACCAGTCCGTAGCGCCGCTGCCAGTGTCCGCGCAAATAGTCGGTGGCCTGGCGCAGCGCCTCTTCCGAGGGAGGATGCGCCAGAAACGCGGCCGCCTCCCGCCGGGCCAGTTCGAGGATTTCCTGGTCCCGCAGGATGTTGGCGATGCGCATGGCGGGCAGGCCGGACTGCCGCGTTCCGAAGAATTCCCCCGGACCGCGCAGCTTCAGGTCCATCTCGGCGATGTGGAAGCCGTCGTTGGACTCCACCAGCGTGCGGATGCGTTCCCGTCCCGCTTCGTTGAGCTTTCCCGTTACCAGCACGCAGTAACTCTGCGCCGCTCCGCGCCCCACGCGGCCGCGCAACTGGTGCATTTGCGCCAACCCGAAACGCTCCGCCTGCTCGATCACCATCACCGTGGCGTTGGGCACGTCCACACCCACCTCGATCACCGTGGTCGAGACCAGAATCTGGGTTTCGCCCTGCTTGAAGGACTCCATCACTTTTTCCTTCTCGTCGGCGGGCAGGCGGCCGTGCAGCAGGCCGACGCGGAATCCGGGGAAGACCGTCTCTGAAAGATGCCGGTGCATCTGTTGCGCCGCCTTCATGGCCTGGGTCTCGGATTCCTCGATCACCGGGTAGACCACATACGCCTGCCGTCCGGCCTGGACCTCGCGCTGCAAGAAACTGTAGACCTGCTCGATCCGGTCCTCGGTGACGTGCCTGGTGATGATGGGTTTGCGCCCCGGCGGAAGCTCGTCGATGACCGACGTATCCAGGTCGCCGTAGAGCGTCAGCGCGAGCGTTCTCGGAATCGGCGTGGCGGTCATCACCAGCACGTCGGGCTGAACGCCTTTCCGGATAAAGCGCAGCCGCTGCATCACCCCGAAGCGGTGCTGCTCGTCGACGACCGCCAGCCCGAGCCGCTTGAAGCCCACGTCCTCCTCAAGCAGCGCGTGCGTGCCCACCGCCACGTGCACCAGGCCTTCGGCCAGCAGCTTCTTGAACTGCGCCTTCTCGCGCGCCGTCATCGAGCCGGTCAGCAGCACCGTCACATAGCCGAGCTTCTCGAACAGCTTTCTGAGATACAGGTAATGCTGCGCGGCCAGAATCTCCGTGGGCGCCAGCACCGCCACCTGACAGTGGTTCTCGAGGGCGATCACCGCCGCCTCGGCCGCCACCAGGGTCTTCCCGCTGCCGACATCGCCCTGGAGCAGGCGGTTCATGGGGTGCGGGCTGGCCATGTCGCGCGCGATCTCGGCCAGCACCCGCTTCTGCGCGGCGGTGGGCTTGAACGGCAGCATCTGCTTGATGCGCTCGCGCACCCGGCCGTTCAACTCGAAGGCGATTCCCGCGGCGCCGCGGGCGCGCTGCCGCTTCAGCGAAAGCCCGCACTGGAGCCAGAAGAACTCCTCGAAGATCAGCCGCGTCTGCGCCGGGGAGCGGAAAGCGTTGAGCAGCCGCAAATCGGCCTCCGGGGGCGGGAAATGCAGGTGGCGGATGGCGCTCCAGAGGTCCGGGAATTTCATCCGCCGCACGATGTCCCCGGGCAGCGGGTCGGGGACCGGCTCCAGCGCCTCGAGCACGCGGTGCAGCAGCCCGCGGAAGACGCGCGCCGTCACCTTGCCCGCCGCTTCGTGCACCGGAACGATCCGGCCGGTGTGCAGCGCGGCATCGCCTTCACCGTCCTCGGCGCTCAGGATCTCGAACTCCGGATGAAGCATGGAAAGCTCGCCGGTGTAACTGTCCAGTTCCACCTTTCCGTACAACGCCACCCGCTGGCCCGGCTCGATCACCGACGTCAGGTAGCCCCCGTGAAACCACTTGCCGAGCAGCGTGGCGCGCGAGGCGTCCGAGAAACCGGCTTCGAACAGTCCCAGATTCTTCCGCCGCAATCCCGACAGGCGCGCCGAGCGGACCTCGGCGATCACCGTCGCCATCTCGCCCGGCGCCAGTTGGGCGATGGTCTTGACGTTGCTTCGGTCCTCGTAGCGGAACGGCGGGTAGTAGAGCAAGTCCTCGACCACGCTCAGTCCCTTGGCCTCGAGCATTTTCGCCCGCGCCGGCCCGACGCCTTTCACGTACATGAGGGGAGTTGTGAGGTCCACGGTCGAATGAGAGCTCAACCAGTCACTAGTGTACAATGCCCGTCATGAAGCTCCTCGCATTCATCCTCTCCTGCGCCGCGCTGCCGGCGGCCGGGATCCGGCTGGGCATTATCGGCACCGACACTTCACACGTGATCGCCTTCACCAAGGTCCTGAACGATCCCTCCAACCCTGAGCACGTGCCTGGCGCGCGCGTGGTGGCGGCGTACAAGGGCGGAAGCCCGGATGTCGAGTCCAGCCGCACGCGGGTGGATCAGTTCGCCGAAGAGCTGGCCCGGAACTGGAACGTCGAGATTGTGCCTGACATTCCCACCCTGTGCACGAAGGTGGACGCCATTCTGCTGGAAAGCGTGGACGGGCGGCCGCACCTGGCGCAGGCTCGGCAGGTGATCGCGGCGCGCAAGCCGATGTTCATCGACAAGCCGCTCTCGGCCACGCTCGAAGACGCGCGTGAGATCGCGCGGCTGGCAAAGGAGGCCGGGGTACCGTGGTTCAGTTCCTCGAGCCTGCGCTGGAGCGAAATCGTCACCGCCACCCGGCGCCCCAACGCCACCAGCGTCACCACCTGGGGACCGGGTCCGTTCGAGGAGCATCACTACCTGGAACTCGGCTGGTATGCCATCCATCCCATCGAAATGCTATTCACGTTGATGGGTACCGGCGTCGAGGAGGTCACCCGCATCAGCGGCGCCCACGGCGACACCATCGTCGGGCGCTGGAAGGACGGACGAATCGGAACCGTGCACGCGATGCGTCCCTCCGGACCCTACGGCGCGGCGGTGATCGCCGGGCGGGAACTCGTGCAGAGTCCGCCCCGGGCCAGATCGAGCTACGTGCCGATGCTCAGGGAGATCGTGAAGTTCTTCGAGACCGGCCGGCCGCCGGTGCCGAACGAGGAAACGCTGGAGATCTTCGCTTTCCTCGACGCCGCGCAACGAAGCAAGGAGGCGGGCGGGAAACCCACGCGCCTGCGGTGATCCGCGCGGCTACCGCTTGTCGAACACCACCGTGATTTCGGCTTCGCCTTGCGGAGCGGAAAGAAGCATCCTGGTGGTCAACGTCCTCCCGTCGCTGGAGAGCGTCCAGCGGTCCAGCGTCCTGATCGTGGCGCCGCCCGCCTGACGGTTCGAAGTCACCTCCAACACATCACCGTCCCAGCGCAGCACGCTTCTCACTTCACCGGACGGGGAACGGTTGACGTGCTCCTTGCCGTCCACCGCGTAGTTGAACTCAGACCGGACCTCGCCCTTCGGTCCCGCTTGCGTGGTGACGACGCGCAAGCGGGGCCCGGCGTGTTCGATTTGCCGGACAATGGACGCCGGAGCGGGAAGCGGTCCGAAGTTGCTCTTCTCGGCGTTCATCCTCCATTCGCCCGAAAAATCCGGTTTGTCCGCGGCCGGCAGCACGAACACCGCAAGCAGGAGGACAAGACAACAGGGTTTGCGCATAGTCCAAACGAGTATATCCCAGCCGCCCGGCTCAGGGACCCAGGTGTTCCACCAAGCGGTCGAGGAATTCGCCCTGTGCCGGGTTGATCTTGCGCCTTGCGGCGGCGAGCGGAAAGAACTGCGCGCGGTCCACCTCCGGGAACTCCTGCATCTGTCCGGAGTGCGGCGGCCACTCGATGCGGAACGTGTTGCAGTGGATGGAGACGCCCCCGTGGACCGGAGAGCAGAAGGCCCAGGCATGTACCGTCTTGCCGCCCCGCTGCCGCACCGAACCGAGCGGAATCATATCGCCCGACGGGTTGATCCCGGTTTCCTCGGTGAACTCGCGGATCGCGGTGGCGAGCAGGTCTTCGTCTCCGGCGCGCTCGCCCTTGGGAATCGTCCAGGCGCCGGCATCCCGCCGCGCGAAATACGGCCCCCCGGGGTGCGCCAGGAACACCTCGAGCGTGCCGCGCCGGCGCCGGTACATGAGCAGCCCCGCGCTTTCCTTGCCGGGCATGCAACAAGTGTGACACATCGCACGGCGCGCGAGCAGCCCGTGCGCGCTGGCTCCCGAAGCTCCACACCGCGCGCCGCCGGATCGCCCACAATCGCGCTGTTTCTCACTTCTTCACGGGATGGCCCATAGAGCCGGCGGCCCCTAACATCGAAGATGACGGCTCGAGGATTGGAGGACCGCATGACGAAGTCACAGAAGACCCGGTTCAAGAAGGTCCTGGAGGCCAAGCGCGGCGAGCTCCTGCGGGAGATTGGCGAGCGGCGCCAGGGCCTGGCCATCGACACCGCCAGCGACCCGATGGACCAGGTGCGCAACCTTGCGGATCGCGATTTCGCCGTACGCGGCGTCGACCGCCTCTGCCGGATGCTCCGCCAGGTCGAGGGCGCGCTGCGGGAACTGCGCGAAAACACCTACGGCGTTTGCGCCCGCTGCGAAGAGGAAATCCCGCTTAAGCGGCTGGAAGCGGTGCCGTGGTCGCCGTTCTGCGTCTCCTGCCAGGAGCGTCTCGAACACTCCGCCCAGGGCGGGGAGTGGGAGGACTTCGAGCCTCCCTACGCCCTCGCAAGCTGAGCGG
>CAKZVG010000604.1 GCA_937921835.1 uncultured Bryobacteraceae bacterium
CGGCTGAAGGCCAGCAGTTGGCGGGTCAGCGCCGCCGCCCGCTCCCCCGCCTGCGAGATCTCCCGCAGGTATTCCCGCACCGGCTCGCCGGGACTCAGCTTCTGAAACCCCAACGCGCTGTAGCCGTTGATGACCGTCAGCAGGTTGTTGAAATCGTGCGCCACGCCGCCGGCCAGCCGCCCCACCGCTTCCATCTTCTGCGCCTGGACCAGCCGCGCGTGCAACTTCTCGCGTTCCTGCTCGGCTCGCTTGCGCGCGCTGACGTTGGTGAAGATGCAGTGCGCCTGCGTGACGCGGCCGCTCTCGTCGTGGCTTATGCGTCCCTCGAAGACGGCGCTAATCGTATCGCCTTCCCGCCGCGCCAGTTCCAGTTCCAGCCCGTGCATGCTGCCGCTCGCCTTGAACTCCTCGAACCGCGCGCCGAACTCCGCCGCTCTATCTCCCGCCACCAACTCCCCAAACCACCGCCCGATGACCTCCTCCCGCCGGTAGCCGAGTTCCTTGAGCCAGGCGTTGTTGACCTCCGTCAGCCGGCCCGCCGGATCAAGCGACTGGTACGGGCCGGGCGATTCCTCGTAGAGGCGCCGGAAACGCTCCTCGCTCTCCCGCAGCGTCTCGGCCGCCCGCTTGAGCGCGGTGATGTCCTCCAGCCACACGGCCGCCCGCCGCCGGCCCGCGATCAGGACCGGCTCCACGCCGAAACGCCACACCATGCTCCTGGCCTGTCCGTCGGCCTCGATCCTTCCCTCCATTTCCTGGTGCTGGATTCCGGCTCCGCCGCGGATGACTTCTTTGGCCATCTCCGGCAGCGGACAGGCACAGCCGCCGTCGCCGGAATCGCAGCCGAACAAATCGGCGCAGGCGGTCCCCCGCAGTTCATCCCGGCGGCGGCCGAAGAGCCGCTCCACCACCGGGTTCACGGTTACGATCCGGCCGTCGTCGTCCAGCACCAGAATGCCCGCCGGCGCGGACTCCATCAGGGCTCTCAGATTGTCGCGCTCGTTCTTCAGCTTCGTCTGCGCCCTGCGCTCCTCGGTCTGGTCGCGGAACACCAGCACCACGCCGGCGATGGCGCCCCGCTCGTCGCGGATCGGCGCGCCGCTGTCGGCGATCGGCCGCTCGGTCCCGTCCCGGGCGATCAACAGCGTGTGGTTGGCCAGGTGGGCCACGGCGCCGTCGCGCAGCACCCGCGTCACCGGGTTCTCGACTTCCGCCCGCGTCTCCTCGTTGACGATGTGGAACACATCCCCCAGCGGACGCCCGCACGCTTCCTCCTCCTTCCAGCCGGTGATGGCTTCCGCCTCCGGGTTCAGAAGTTCCACCATGCCATCGCCATCGGTGGCGATCACCGCGTCCCCGATGGCCCGCAGCGTCACCGTGTACCGTTCCAGGCTCGCCCGCCGCGCGGCCTCGGATTGGTAAAGATCCTCCAGGTGCCGCTTCTGGCTGCGCTGCCAGACCACCAGCCCGGCGGCGCCCGTGGCCGCCATCAACGCCAGCAGCAGTGCCAGGATCAGCACCGAGCGGAATCGCCAGACCGAGAACGCTTCGTGCGCGTCGATCTTCGCTACCACGGACCAGAGGGAATCCGGCACCCGCTTCAGCACCCCGATCACCTCCACCCCCCGGTAGTCCCTGCCGCGCACCACGCCTTCGCGGCCTAGCGCTGCCATCACTCCGGGCACTTCGCTGCGCTCGAGTGGGATGCGGAGCTGCAAAGCGGTCCCGGAACGGTGCCGGAGTTCGTTCAGAAAGAGAGCGTCATCGCCGTCGCGCCGCACCAGCAGCGTCTCGGCGCTCCGGCTCGGCAAGGGCCAGGATTGAATCAGCGGATAGAGGAAGTCCTCCGCCAGGCTGACCAGCACCACCGCGCCGAGCGGTTGCGCCTCCTCCGCTCCGGCGCCCCGAACCGGCGCGATGGCGCTCACGTGCGGCCTGCCGGTGGCTTCGCCGGCGTGCAGGTCCGTCACCAGCGGCTTGCCGCCGCCGAGCGCTCGCTTCATCGTCCCCAGCGCCTCGTCATTCACTTCTCCGGACTCTCCCGCCACGCTGAAAACGATTCGGCCCCCCGGCTCCGCCAGCAGCACGTCATTGTAACGGTATGCTTCCTTGACCGAGCCGAGCAAGACAGCCAGGTGATCGCTCACCTTCACTTCTGGCCCCAGGCGCGCGGCTTGCCGCAGAGTTTCAACGACGGTGGGATAATGTGCCACCACCGTTGCGTCCGCTAGGCGCTCGGCCCGCCACCGCAGAATCTGGTTGGTTTTGTATTCGCCGACGGAGGCAAGCTGTTCCGCGATGCGCTGCTGCTGATCCTGCTCTTGGCTGCGATAAAACCACGCGCCGACACTCGCCAGTAATAGCAAGAGAAATAATGACGCCGCCGGCGCCAGGCTGCGGCGCGGAGGAGATGTCTTGTTCGGATTCGCGGTATCCATGGTCACGCTCCGGACGATTGACCTTCGTGGAAAATCGCCGCAAGTTGCCGGAAGTGCGTTGAACTGCCCGGCCGGCTTTCTTCCTTCTCTGTCCCGGCCGGCAGGGTTATGGGCGGCTGCTATTCAACCTGATTCCATCTTACGGCACCAACCCTGGAGCGGACCCGCTCAACAACCCGCCTCCGGTTGACAGACCGGTCTTCTTCACCGCGCAAACGCCACCTGGAACCGCTGCCCCGGGCTGCCCGCACACCGCCGGAAACCCACCCCGAATTCGAAGGGAACCCCGCTCGCGTGCCAAGGCGTTTCCAGCCACGGCCTGTCTCGGCGGCCCTGCTTGTCCCGCCCGGCCTTCCTGGCGCGCGGCTGGTTTTCAACCGGCCTTCCTCGCCTGACCTCCGGTCGGCGGCGCCTTCGTCCACCGGCACAGGTCCGGCTTCCGCGCCTGTCACAACGGAACTCCCCGCTGCGAGACCGCAGCCCGGTGACGCGTTCCCGCCCGGATCAGCGCTGTGCTCGGCCCAAGCTTCCGCCCGCTTGCCTGCGCGCGCCGCATCCGGCGGCGGCCCCGGCTTTCGTGCCATCCTTGACGTGGCAGGATGCCCCAGGGTATTGATGGGTTGACCGGCAAACTATGAAACCCCATCTTTCGCCGACCCGCCCACGGCTGTTTTCGGCCGGCCTGGCTGCCGTTTGCCTGCTTGCGGCCGCCCACCTGCTGGCTTCGGCCGGTAAACCCTCGCCCGCGCAGCGCCGCCAGGTGGTTGCTTCCCTAGCCGATGTTCCGTGCCCGGTATTCCCGGAGGACAACATCTGGAACGTGCCGGTGGACGATCTTCCGGTTCATCCGCGCTCGGCCGAATACGTCGCCAGTATCGGAGCGGATCGCTATGTGCATCCCGACTTCGGCTCGGGAACCTGGATGGGTGGCCCGATGGGGATTCCCTTCGTCGTGGTGCCCGGGGATCAGCCGCCGGTGCCCGTCGAATTCGTGTATCCACAGGAGGCCGATCCCGGGCCCTATCCCATTCCGCCGGAGGCGGAGATCGAAGGCGGCCGCCTCAATCCCGCCAATAAGGGAGACCGCCATGTGCTGGTCGTCGACCAGGACAACTGCGTGCTTTATGAGTTATTCAACGCTTGGCCGCGGGACGAGGGCAAGAGTTGGCGCGCCAGCTCCGGCGCCATCTTCGATCTGCGCTCGCATGGGCTGAGACCGTACGGCTGGACTTCGGCCGACGCCGCTGGACTGCCGATTCTGGCCGGGCTGCTGCGCTACGAGGAAGTCGCCGCCGGCGAGATCCGTCACGCCTTGCGCTTTACCGCCCCCCGCACCCAGCGCGCTTTCGTCTGGCCGGCCCGCCATTACGCCTCGAAACTGACCGACCCCGCGCTGCCTCCCATGGGCCAGCGTTTCCGCCTGCGCAAGGATTTCGACGTTTCCCGCTTCGAACCCGAAATCCAGGTGGTGCTGCGCGCCCTTCAGAAATACGGCCTCATGCTCGCCGACAACGGTTCGTCCTGGTACATCCAGGGCGCACCCGACCCTCGCTGGGACAACGATCTCTACCGGCGGGAGTTGCACCGCGTGTTCGGGCGCGATCTTGAAGCTGTCGACGTGTCCTCGCTCATGCTGAGTCCGCACTCCGGGCGGGTGCGCATGGTCGCCAAGCAAGTCCCGGCCGAAACCTCCGCCACCTCCGGTAGCCGCCGGCGGTAATCCCGCTTGCGCGGCGCGTCGGCTCGCGCCCATGATGGCGGCCGGCATCGATGCACCACAGGCCGTCTTCCCCGAATAGACCCCAAACCCGAACAGACCCCAAAACAAAAGCCCGCCATGGCTGGCGGGCTTTTTGTTTTTATCCGGGCAACGTCCTACTCTCCCACGCACTCGCGCGCGCAGTACCATCGGGGCTGAGAGGCTTAACTTCCGTGTTCGGGATGGGAACGGGTGGGTCCCTCTCGCTATGGTCACCCGAAAGACCGTGCAAGCTCCCGGCCGCCCCTTGCCGGGGCCGCCGCATGCTTGCGGCTGAATATTGACGGGCCACCTGACGCCTGCTGCTTCCTGCCGCATCGTACTCTGTGCCGACAGTGAATTTTATGGTCAAGCCGAACGGGCGATTAGTAACGGTTAGCTCAACGCATTACTGCGCTTCCACATCCGTCCTATCAACGTGGTCGTCTTCCACGGCCCTTCAAAAGCTTTCGCTTGGGAGATCTCATCTTGGGGAAGGTTTCGCGCTTATATGCCTTCAGCGCTTATCCTGACCGAACTTCGCTACCCAGCCGTGCCACTGGCGTGACAACTGGATCACAAGAGGTTCGTTCATCCCGGTCCTCTCGTACTAAGGACAAGCCCCCTCAAATCTCCTCCGCCCACCACAGATAGGGACCGAACTGTCTCGCGACGTTCTGAACCCAGCTCACGTACCGCTTTAATAGGCGAACAGCCTAACCCTTGGGAGCTTCTACACCCCCAGGATGCGATGAGCCGACATCGAGGTGCCAAACCGG
>CAKZVG010000605.1 GCA_937921835.1 uncultured Bryobacteraceae bacterium
ACGGCAACGGTTCGCCGGCCTTCACGCTTGTCGTCAAGAACCGGCGTCAACTGGAGTGGCTGCTAAAGGCGGATGCCTACTCCGCGGCGCTTTCCTTCGTCCGCGGTGAATTCGATGTTCAGGGCGACCTGGTTGCGGCCATCCGGTTTCGTGCTGGCCGCGGGGAATGGAGCTGGCGTGGCATCCTTCACGCCGCCGCAGCGCGGTTCGCGCCACGGCGGATCGAGACCTGGTGGCAAAGCCGGGATCGCGCCGCCCGGAACATCCGCCAGCACTATGACCGCTCGAACGAGTTCTACAAGAGCTTCCTCGACTCCCGGATGGTCTACTCTTGCGCCTATTATCGTCACCCGGACCTTTCGTTGGATGAGGCCCAGCTCGCGAAACTGGATCGGATCTGCCGGAAGCTGGATCTTCGGCCCGGCGAACGGTTTCTTGACATCGGCTGTGGTTGGGGCGCCTTGCTGTTTCACGCCGCGGAACACTTCGGGGTCCACGCATCGGGATGCACATTGAGCGGCAACCAGGCTGGCTACGCCAGAGAACTTGCCGCCAGCCACCCGGCAGGTTCGAAAGTGACCATCGAGGAAGCTGATTTCCGGGCTGTCCGCGGCCGGTTTGACAAGATCGCCTCCGTCGGGATGTTCGAACACGTCGGACGGCGGCGGCTGCGCGGCTATTTCCGTAAGGTGTACGAACTGCTCGCACCCGACGGATTGTTTCTGAACCACGGCATCGTGAGGCCGCAGTTCGTTGGGGACAGCGCCCAAACGCTGTTTCTCCAGCGTAAAGTGTTCCCTGGGGGAGAACTGGCTCACCTGGCCGATCTCATTCGAATTGCGGAACTGACCGGCTTTGAAGTTCTGGACGTTGAGGATCTCCGGCCGCACTATGCCCTGACTTGCCGCGCCTGGGTCGAGCGCCTGCAACGGAATGAGCTTGCTTGCGTGAAGGCGGCAGGCGAGGAGACCTACCGGACCTGGCTACTGTACCTGGCGGGTTCGGCGCACAGCTTTGAGTCGGGCGCCAGCAGCGTCACTCAGACCGTCCTCGCCAAACGAAAAAGCCCGCTCCGGCGGCTCACGCGTGACTACATGTGCGCTCCGCGCATGTTCGGGCAGCCATGGCCGGAATCTCAGACAAGGGGGGAGAAAGTCCACCAATGACCGACAATATGACCAGACTGTTCCGGCGCGAGAATATCCCTGCCTATCTGGCGGTGATGGCCGCGTGGATCTGTTTCTCCGCCGTATCATCGGCGATCCTGAAGATCACGCTGGCGCCAACGGTATCGTGGCTGTCGGCCCTGCTTTGGGCTTCCATGACAGTCATGGCCGGGATGGCGATCCTATTCGTCGCCAGCGCCTTGAATCTCCGGTATATGCGAGAAGGTTTCGAACGCCTGGCGCAAGGCGATCAGGACCCCAAAATCCCGCCTGTTTGGTGTCCGGTCCTGACGATGGCGGCCGACGCGGCCATCCGCCTCCGGCGTTCCATCCCAGTCAGGCCAGAGAGCGAATAGGCCGGCTCCTCACGCCGGCTGGCGTGAGAAACCCCAAACTCACTCCAGGTGCGACAGGCGGTTGTCCGGCGCCACCGCCCGGGGACCAAGTAACGGGTTGCGCGGCGCTCGGTTGACAACTGCGGCCGCCGCTTCGTCTTCAGACAGCCCGCGTGCCATCGGCGTCCCGGCCTGTATTGTGTCCCCGCCTCAGATCCCGGCTTCGCCCTATGCCAAGATGACCGGCGCGCCTCGCCCGGCAGAGCCGTGGCGGAGCGAAAAAGCAGGAGCCAGCCGGCCGAGGACCGGGAGCGGGGTGGCGCACCGGCAGCCGGATTGCGCCTTGGCCGGCGCGGCCCGCCGCGTTCCTCGCCGCGGCTCTTGAGATCGTTGTATCATTCTTACGAGCGCTTGTCCGCTCCTGAAGCCATGGCCCATCCCATTCCACGCAATACCCGCCAGAAGGCGGCCATACGAGGGGTCTTCGAGGCCCATGACCGTCCCTTGTCCCCGCAGGAGGTCCTCGAGTTCGCGCAGGCGCGCGTCGCCAGACTGGGGATCGCCACCGTGTATCGCAACCTCAAATCGCTCGTGCAGGAGGAGTGGCTCACGCCGGTGGCGATGCCCGGCGGAGCGGTTTTGTACGAGATGGCGGGCAAGAACCACCATCATCATTTTCAGTGCGACCGCTGCCACCGGGTCTACGAAGTGAAGGGCTGCGTGCCGGCCGTCAACCGCCTCGGCGGATCCGGCTTCAAGGTTCAGCGCCACGAAGTCATCCTCTACGGAATCTGCGCCGCCTGCCGCGGCCGTCGCCGCAACTGAAGGGCCCGCTTTCGATTCCGGCGGATTCACCACTGCACCCGTAATCAGGAATCACACATCACGGTCATTTGCCGCAAGGCAAGTCGGACCCGCGGCACCGGTCCGGCGGAACCAGGATGAGTATCAAGGCACAACCCGGGCCAACGCGCAAGACGATGGGCCAGGTGGTGGCGTGCCTGAGGTGCTGCCGCGGCAGGACGGACCAGAAGCATCCCGCGGTTCCAGCGGACTGGTTGAAGGCGGAATGGCGCCGGCGCGAGTTGCCGGAGAAGGTCCATCTCACCCTCAGCGGCTGTCTGGGCCCCTGCGACGCCACCAACGTCGTTCTGGTGATGTCTGGCGGCTAGGCGGTCTGGCCGGAACGGTTGGACGATTTCGCTAAGTAGGAGACGCTGGCGGACTGGACGTCCGATTCCGGCTGAGCCGGCCGACTCAGGCCGCTCCCGCCCACGCTCGCGCGGCCGCGCTTGCAGCGCTTCAGCCTGGCGTCTCCGGCGCTGGAAATTTCGTGAATGGGGGGGCAGCCATGACGCCGGGTCGAGTACCTGTCACCGGACTCACCGCATTCCTGGGAGCCGGAAAGACCACGCTGCGAACCCGCGTCCTGATGGAATACCACGGCAAGCGAATCGCGGTAATCGGGACCCGGCCGCCCGCAAGGGCGAGGTCCTTCCTTTGCCGCCTGGTTCCGGAGCGATGCTGCGGCACGGCGGAACCGCTCAGCGCTCACAGCAACGCTTTGACGGCGCGAGACCATCCGGCATAGAATTTCAGTTGAACAGTTGATCAGTTATGCAGGTGAAATCCAGTCCGCCCGGCCGGGGAAAGCACGCCCACCGAAACGCGGCGCGGCCGCTGCCGGTGGATGAGGCGTCCCTGGAAAGCGCATCCGGGCTCTTCCGGGCGATCGGAGAGCCTGCCCGGTTGCGGCTGCTGGCTCTGCTTGCGGAGGGACCTCTGTGCGTGTCTGAGCTGGCCGTTATCGAAAAAGAGAGCATTTCCACCATTTCACAGCGGCTGCGCGTGTTGCGCGCCGAACGTCTGGTGTCGCGCGCCAGACAGGGGAAGCACATTCATTACGCGCTGGCCGACCAGCATGTTTTCGATCTCGTTTTGAGCGCGCTGGCGCACGCCAGCGAAGCGCACACCCGGGCCGCCGCGCCCCTCAGGATCACCCAGGAGAAACCCCATGAACGATCACAAAATCCACGAAAACCATGATCATGTCCACGGCCCCGGCTGCGGCCACACGGTCGTCGTCCATGGCGACCATGTCGGTTACTTGCACGACGGGCACCTGCACTTCCCCCATGGCGACCACGTCGATGAACACGCGCTCGACGTGAATGCGGCCAATCCGGAAGTCTGCACGCCGGAGCATGCTTGCGGCGGCCACGAGAAAGGACACGAGCACGGTCCCCTATGCGGCCACGAAGCGGTTCCGCACGGCGATCACGTCGATTACCTGGTGAACGGCCACCTGCACCATCCGCACGGCGGGCATTGCGACGACCACGGCAAAGTCACGCTCGCCTGACCGGCATCAGCCCCCAAGCAGCCACGCCCGGGCAGCAACCGGGTTGAGCCGCCGTCAGTGATCCAACACCCTGCCGGCGGCGTGGACGATTCTGGACCATACTCCGCGCTGGCCGGCAGCCGGGCGCTCCTGCGCGTGGCCAAGCCGAAGCAGATGAGAACCGTGGTGTAGCCGCATGGCTTGCGGATCGCCGGGGATTTCGACGCTGACGCAAAAAACGCGCGACGTCCTTCAGGTGACCGTCCGCTGGGCCGACGCGCCCGGCGGCTAGTAATCGAGGATTTTGTCGGCCGCCAGAATCAATTCGCCGATTGGCCCGATGCTTGCGCCCGGGCGCAGGGTGGATGGCGTGATACCGTTGTGCTCCGCGCAATGCGGGCAGAGCATCATTTTTCCGCCCGCCTTAACGAACGCCTCCAGTTCCACTGAGATTGGATCCCCCTTGCCCCAGATCAAATCGATCGGCTGGCGAGTATCAGCCAGCCGGACGCCTTCCAGGTCCAGCAGCAGCGTGACATCGGCGCCCTTCATTTGAAGCCGGGAGGCAAGGTGCACGGCCATCTTCACCGCGTGCAGGTTGTCGGAGAAGTGGGTCAGGTGGATGACCAGTTTTTGTTTCTTTTCCTTGGCCGGCGCTTGTCCCGGTACGGGCGCAACCGCGAGGCCGGCAAACAGAAGCAGCGCGAGCATGAAGCTCAGAGTGTGTTTCACAGGTTTCATGGAGTGATTCCCTTTCAAAATTCAAGCCGCTCTCCAGAACAGGCGGCCAATGGCTGGACGCCTGACGCGCGGCGCCGTGGCCTGTTCCGGCGGGAACTGACGGCGTGGCCTACGCGGCCGTTGCCGCTCAGAAGCGCAGACGCACCGCGAACTGGATCTGCCGCGGGTCAAAGGCGGCCAGCGGTTCGCCGGCGCGCTGGAAATTCGGGTTCACGGCGCGGACGTTGGTCCGGTTCAGCAGGTTGAAGGCTTCGGCGATGAACTGGAACCGGGCCTTCTCCGTAGCCGCCACTTCTCGCTGCAACCGCAGGTTCAGCGAGGCATAGCCCGGACCGACAAAGGCGTTGCGTCCCAGGTTGCCAGCCTGCCCCAAAGCGGGAACGGCAAACCAGCCGAAGCGGGTGGAGAAACCGCCCGCCGTTCCCGCGGGCACCACGTTGGGCCGGTCGGCGCCCGGGTCCTGGTCCAGGTTATTGTCGCTGCCGAGCAGAACGTTTACTGGCCGCCCGCTTCCCAACTCGAGATACGGGGCCGCCGACCAGCCGTTCAGCGCCCGGCCCACCGTGCCGGACATGCCGCTCAGGCGGTGGATAGCCGCGAGCACGAAGCGCTGGCGCTGGTCGAACAGCGCCAGACCGCGTTCGGCGCGGAAGTCGCGCATATCCTGAGCGCGGCTGTGCGGGAAGACCTCATCGCCGTCGTCAATCGCTTTGGAGAACGCGTAGGAAAGATTCAGGCTGAAGTTTTGAGTGACCGCGCCACGAAGCGCAACCCGTAATCCGTGATAAATGCTGGAGGCGCTCCCCTCGAATGCCATGGCTTCGGAGACTTCAGCCACCCGCCTGAAGAAGTTCTGGCGCAACAAGGCTGGCATTGGGTTTCCCGCCGCCAGAAAGGCGGCTGCGCGTTCGGAGTCCGCCGGGTTCACATCTCGCGAGCGAGGCAAGTGCGTTCCCCGCACCCACACATAACCCGCTTCCACCCCAAGCCCCGGCCGGATCTCCTGACTGAGGATGAGGTTCCCTTGCTGCGTATTTCCCAACTGCCAGCCTTGGGAGAATACGACGACCCCGGTTGGTGGAGCATCCGCGGGGAAGGCCGCCAGCTTCTGCGCAGGGGATTGAAAGACCGCGGCCGCAGGTCCGCCGATCAGAGTCAACCTCGTCATCTGCACGCCATCATTCGCGGCGCCCACCCAGGTGGCCAGATTCAAGAGCCGGTCGAAATAGATGCCGTAAGCGCCCCGAATCGCGAGCCCGGCCTTACCGCTTGGCTGCCAGGCGAACCCGAACCGCG
>CAKZVG010000606.1 GCA_937921835.1 uncultured Bryobacteraceae bacterium
CCAGCCCCAGCATCGAGGCCATGAAGAACAACAGCAGCCCCCAGAACTCCCCCAGCCGGGGATTGCCCTTGAGATAACCCGACGCGTAGGCGACAATCACTCCCCCAAGCCCGCTCACCAGCAGGACGAAGAGCAGACTGAGGCCATCGAGACGGAACGAAAGCCAGAGACCGATTTGCGGGGACCATGCGTAGCGCTCGAGCACCGCCGCGCCGCGCCACACCTCCGGCGCGCGCGTGGCGGCCAGCACCGCCAGCGCCAGCGGACCGGCCGCCAGAAGCGCCGCCGCGGGCTTCCGGCCCAAGCGCGCCACCAGGGGCGCCAGAACCGCCAGCAGAAATCCGGACAAGGCCACCAGGGCCAGCAAGCTTCCACCTCCAACGGGATCGATCGCTTTATTCTAGGGGGTCGCGAACCAGCCCGGGGGCGCGGGCCAAGCGACTGAATAAACACCTTGGATTCGCCGCGCCCGCGCTTCGCTTCAGGAAATGGCGCGCGCTGGGGCAGCGCCGGAGACAACCTCCGGTCCGCCGTCCGTGAGCCGCTTCAGCGCTGGCGACGCGGCCCTTGGCGGCGTGACCACCATTGCACCGGCCCGGGAGGAAGCCGAGCAACGCCCGGCTGAAACGCGTCGAAGCGGGCCTGCTTGGAGAGCGCCCCGGCACAGCGGGCCGCCTCATCGCCTCCACCTGCCCACATTGAAAGAACAAGACGCTGGCAATGAGCCCGCAACGCGGATACAATCGGGATCCGGGAAGTTGGGAGCGGCTCCGCGCGGCGTGTGTTTGTTTGGGGAAAGGGTCGCCACGCGGAGACGCTCCCCGGTTGTTAACTAGACGTACGAAAATTCGATCGGTTTGGTTCCGGACACTTATTGCCGCGCCATGCCGATCACCGCGTTCACCAGGATGGCGCCCATACCGATTGGGATCATGTACTTCCAGCCGATGTTCATAAGCTGGTCGTAGCGGAAGCGGGGGAAGGTTCCGCGCAGCCAGATCAGCAGGTACACCACCAGCGCGATCTTGAGGAAGAACCAGAACGGCCCGATGGCCAGCGCATTCACCGCCGGAATCAGCATGAGCAGTCCGAGCAGGATCAGGGTGAGGTTCACCACCACCAGGAACCAGCGCTGGGGAACGCTCTTCACGCGCGGCACCAGCCGGAACGAGGCGATGCCGGATCCCGCCAGCACCAGCAGCGGCACGCCGTAATCGAAGGGCAGCGCCAGCCACTCGACGTTGGGAAACGGCCGCAGCCAGCCGCCCCAGAACAGGGTCACCGCCACCCCCGACACCACGAAGATGCTGGCGTACTCGGCCAGAAAGTAGAGCGCCCAGCGGAAGCCGCTGTATTCGGTGTGGAAGCCGGCCACCAGTTCGGATTCGGCCTCCGGCAAATCGAAGGGCGCGCGGTTGGTCTCGGCCACGGCCGAAATCAGGAACACCATGAACGGCACCAGCATGAAGCCGAAGTTGTCGAAGGCGAACCAGACCTTGCGCTCCAGTTGCGCTTGCACGATGCCCACCATGCTGAGCGTGCCGGCCATCATGACGCCCGAGATCAGCCCCAGCGCCAGCGCGACCTCGTAGCTCACCAGTTGCGCCGCGCTGCGCAGCGCGCCGAGCAGCGGGTAGTGGCTGTTCGAGGCCCAGCCGCCGAGGATGATGCCCAGAATGCCCACCGCCGACATGGCCGAGATCACCAGCAGCCCGACGTTGACGTCCGCCACCCGCAACTGCTCGCTGAAGGGCAACACCGCGAAGGCGGTCAGCGCGGTGAAGGTCGAAACACAGGGCGCCAGCCAGAACAGCGTCCTGTCGGAGGCGGATGGGATGACGTCTTCCTTGATCGCCAGCTTCAAGGCGTCCGCGATGGGCTGCAACAGTCCGTGCGGACCGACGCGCATGGGTCCCAGCCGCACCTGGATGTCGGCCAGGATCTTGCGCTCAACGAGCACCATGTAGCCGGCCAGCAACGGAAAGATGCCGATGATGGCCACCGTCAGGACCAGCGGCAGGAAAAGCGGATGCTGAAGAATCGCGTCCATAGGATCTCTTTAGCGCAGCAGCGAATGAGCGGCCAGCCGCAGGAACGGCTCCGGGAAGATGCCGATGGCCAGCGTGGCCACTCCCGTCACCGCCGATGCCACGCGCAGGCCGAAGGTGGATTCCAGCGGCGCGCGGTCCGCCGCCTCGCCGATGAACATGCTGCGCACGAGGCGGAAGTAGTAATAAATGGCGACCGCCACATAGAGCGTCGCCACCACCGCCAGCACATAATGCCCGGTCTCGATCAGCGCCAGGAAAATATACCACTTGCCAATGAAGCCCGCCGTCGGCGGGATGCCGGCCAGCGAGAGGAGAAAGATCAGCATCAGCACCGCATAGCCGGGGCTGCGATGCATCAGCCCGGCCAGATCGTCCACGTCCTCGCCCGCCTGATGGCGGCGGCGAAGCGCCACCAGCACCAGAAACGCGCCCAGGGTCATGAAAGTGTAGACCAGGATGTAAACCGCCATGCCCTTGATGCCGGTATCGTTGCCCGCGATCAGCCCCAGCAGAATATAGCCGGCGTGAGAGATCGAACTGTAGGCCAGCAGGCGCTTGACGTTGGTCTGCGTGATCGCCGCCAGGTTGCCGACGGTGAGGCTGGCCAGCGCCACGGCGATGAGCAGCGGTTCCCAGGCAGCGCGCGCGGGTTCGAGCGGCCCCAGAAAGATGCGCATCAGGAAGGCGAAGGATGCCGCTTTGGACCCGACGGCCAGGTATGCGGTGACCGTAGTCGGGGCGCCTTCATAGGCGTCCGGCGCCCACATATGGAAAGGCACCGCCGAAATCTTGAACAGCAGG
>CAKZVG010000607.1 GCA_937921835.1 uncultured Bryobacteraceae bacterium
CACCGCGCGCCAACGCCATCCCGGCGAACTGTTTCTGGAGGTGCGCGAGTCGAACGCCCCCGCGCAGGCCCTGTATTTCAAGCTCGGCTTCACCATCGCCGGACGCCGCCCCGGCTACTACGACGATCCGCCGGAGAGCGCCGTCGTGATGCGCTTGGCGCGCGCCGCGCGGGTCTGAAGCGGCACGGCCTTACAGAACCAGCACCGGGTGGTAGAGGTTCGGCAGCACGGCTTCGCCGATGGCCACCAGTTCGCCGTCCCGCGTCACGGCCTTCACATAGCGCGCGCCGCTCCGGACATGGAACGGCGAGACGCGGAAATCGCGACCCTGCCGGATCCGGCCGGCGGTTTGCGCGTCCACGGTTTCAGCGGGGAACGCCGGGAGCAGCTTGCCGCCCGGGATGAGCGCCTCGCGCAGGCGCCCCTCGCGCGCCAAGGCATCGAGTTGCTCCAAGGTGTGCGCCTGCTCGCACGTAAAATCGCCGGAAGCCAGCCGGCGCAGCGATTTCAGGAAACCGCCGCAGCCCAGGATCCGGCCCAGATCGTGGGCGATGCTTCTCAGGTAGGTGCCGGCCGAGCAGTGCACCTTGATGCGGGCCTCGGCGCCGCGGCACTCCAGGAGTTCAATCGAATAGACGTGCACTTCAACCGGCGCCAGTTCCACCGGCAGGTTTTTGCGCGCCAGGCGGTAGGCCGGCGTGCCGCTGATCTTTTTTGCCGAGACTGGCGGCGGCGTCTGGGCAACAATGCCAAGAAAGCCGCCCAGCGCCCGTTCGAGCTCGGCGGCGTCGATGGCGGGTTCGCTCTCCGGCGAGGTCGGCGTTCCCTGCGCGTCGTAGGTGTCGGTGGAGTAGCCGAAGCGCAACACGGCGTCGTAGATCTTGTCGTTCTTGAGATAGAACTGCGCCAGCCGCGTCGCGCGTCCGATCACTAGCGGCAGCACCCCGGTGGCCTGTGGGTCGAGCGTGCCCAGGTGGCCGACCTTGCGGATGCCCGACAGGCGCCGCACGCGGTTCACCACGTCATGCGAGGTCCAGCCTTGGGGCTTGTCTACGACGATCACGCCGTCCATGAAAATTCACTCTAACGCGGAACGTCCCGCCCCGCGCGCGGCATGCCTGCCGCATCGCGCCGCATCCCGTTGCTGAGTCGTGGAAACGAAAACTTGCGGGGGGAGCCTGCCGCCGGATAAGGCTTATGCGGCCTTCTGCACGCGTCCGCTGCGGATGCAGGAAGTGCAGACGCGGATGCGGCGCGGCGCGCCGTTGATCACCGCCCGCACCGACTGGAGGTTCACGTTCCAGCGCCGGTTGGTCACATTGTGGGCGTGGCTGATGCGGTGACCAAACATTGGCCCGCGTCCGCACACTTCACACCGTTTCGCCATTCGAAGACTCCTTGCAGGTTGACAGCCTTCAGTGTAGCAACCCTGGCCCCGCCCCCGCAATCCCGGGGCCGATTTGCGAGAATAGAGCGATGTCCGGGAAATCCGAAGCCGACCCCAAGCCGGTCCAGAACTTCGAAGCGGGCTTGAACGAGCTCGAAGCGGTCGTCAAGGAACTGGAAAGCGGCGACCTGCCGCTGGAGCAATCGCTCGCGCTGTTTGAAAAGGGAGTCGCCCTGAGCGAGGCCTGCCGCAAACAGCTCGAGGAGGCTGAATCGCGAGTCGAGATCCTGCTGCGCAAGGGCGACCGGGTGCAGCCCGAGCCGTTTCGCCCGGACAACCAGCAGCCATGAGCCTCAAAGAGTACCTGGCCGGGCAGACCCGGCTGGTCGACAGCGCATTGAACCGTTGGGTTCCGGATGCCGAGGCGCCCCCGCGCATCATCCATCGCGCCATGCGCTACAGCCTGTTCGCCGGCGGCAAGCGCATCCGCCCCATTCTGTGCATCGAGGCGGCGCGTACGGTGTCGGATGAGACCGCCGGCGTCGAGGACGTGGCCTGCACGCTGGAATTGATCCATACCTATTCGCTGATCCACGACGATCTGCCCGCACTCGACAACGACGACCTGCGCCGCGGCCGCCCCACCTGCCACAAGATCTTTGGCGAGGCGATGGCGATTCTGGCCGGCGATGCGCTGCTCACGCTGGCCTTCCAGGTGCTTGCCCGGCTGGAGTGCGTCGACGACCGCCAGCGCGCGCGTCTGGTGGACGAGCTCGCCACCGCCTCCGGCACCGTGGGCGGCATGATCGGCGGGCAGGTGAACGATCTGGAGGGCGAAGGAAAACCGCCCGACCCGCTGCTGCTCGAATCCATCCACCGCGCCAAGACCGGCGCCCTGCTGCGCGCCAGCCTGCGCATGGGCGCCATATTCGCGGGCGCGGACCAGGCCGCCTACGACGCGCTCTCCTGCTTCGGCGAGCACGCCGGGCTGGCCTTCCAGATCGTCGACGACCTGCTGGACGTCGAGCAGTCCTCCGAGCAGCTCGGCAAGACGGCCGGAAAAGACGCGGCCCAGCACAAGATCACCTTCCCGGCGGTCTATGGCGTCGAGCGATCGCACGCCATGGCCGAGCGGGAGCGGCTGCTCGCCCACGCCGCGCTCGAGCGCTTCGGCCCACGCGCCGCCCGGCTGCGCGAGCTGGCCGACCTGATCGTCCAGCGTAAGGCCTGAAGACGTGCCGCCGGGTTCCCCCATGAAGCGCCGCGTCGATCAGTTGCTGGTCGAGCGCGGCTTGGTCCCATCGCGCGAGAAGGCGCAGGCGCTGGTGCTGGCCGGCGCAGTGCTGGCCGCCGGGCGGAAAGTCGCCAAGCCGGGACAGACGGTGGACGGCAACGCGCCCCTCGAAGTTCTCGCGGGGCCGCGCTACGTGAGCCGCGGCGGATTCAAGCTGGAGGCCGCGCTGGACGCCTTCGCGGTCGACGTTGCGGGGAGGGTCTGCGCCGACATCGGCGCCTCCACCGGCGGCTTCACCGACTGCCTGCTGCAACGCGGGGCCGCGCGGGTATACGCTGTCGATGTCGGCTCCGGACAACTGGATTGGAAGTTGCGCAACGATCCGCGCGTGGTGGTGCTCGAAGGCGTCAACGCGCGCTACCTCGAGCCGTCGCGGCTCGGCGAGCCGGTGGACCTGGCGGTGTGCGACGTCAGCTTCATCTCGGCGGAGAAGGTTCTCCCCGCGCTGGTGGCGCTGCTCAAGCCCGGCGGGCGGCTGCTGGTGCTGGTGAAGCCGCAGTTCGAAGTCGGCCGCGGCCAGGTGGGAAAGGGCGGCATCGTGCGCCACCCCGCGCTGCACGCGGCGGCGGTGGCCAGGATCGAAGCGGCGGTGCGCGGCGCCGGTTTCGAGACCGCGGTCATGGAAAGCCCGCTCAAGGGCGCGGAAGGCAACAAAGAGTTCCTGCTCTATGGATGGCGTTGAAACGGTAGGCATTATCGCGAAGCCGGGAGTGGACCAGGGCCACCAGGTGGTTCCTGCTCTGCTCGCCTGGCTTCAGGCGCGGGGAATCCGGGCCCGCCTGGACCGCGCCGCGGCGGCATACGCGGGGCTGACCGGCATG
>CAKZVG010000608.1 GCA_937921835.1 uncultured Bryobacteraceae bacterium
GCCTGGTAGGGTGCTCGCGCCGGTGAGGGGGACGTCGGGCCGGACTCCGGGGTCCGGGCGTACTCGAACTCCGTCCGCGGGGCCAGCGCCGCCGCCCCCGCGCTCAAGGCGTTGCGGGCCGCCAGCCGGCCGTCGCACTTCACGCATCGGACTTCACCGGCCTCGTTCGCGGTTCCACAGTACCGGCACCTGATCGCCACCTTCATCGCTTGTTCACCGCCGCTTCTTATCCGGCTCTTGCGGAACCCCCTTCCCGCGTGTTACGGTTTTCGCTTGGGGTTGCGACACTACCGCCTCAACCGGGGTCCTCTCATCTCTGGTAACACATTTCGGTTCTTTTGTCACGATCTTTTTGGTTTGCGGGCTGAAACATTTCTGGCCGCGGCGTTTTTTCCGCTCCTGGCCGTTCCGGCCCTGCCGCAACAGACGGTTCCGCCGAAGGCGCCCGCTTCCCCGGCCCCTCAGCGGGCCGCCATCGCTCCCGACGAGGTCGAGATCTCGGCCATCCGGCAGGAGGTGGATCCGCCGTGGCGCCGCCTGCGGGGCATGGCGCGCATCGAGACACCGTCCATGCGGCTTGCGGCCGACGAGATTGATTTCAACGCCGAGACCGACTATGCGGAGGCGCGCGGCAACGTGCACTTTCAAGACCTCGAAGGCGGCGAGGAACTCTGGGCGCAGCGCGTCGAGTACGATCTGAAGCGGGAGACGGGTAAGTTCTTCAACGTTCGCGGCTCTTCCCCGCCGAAGCTGGCCGGGGTCCGGACGGGGGTGCTGCCCACCACCAACCCGTTCGTCTTCGAAGGCAAGTGGGCCGAACGAATCCGAAACCGTTACCTCCTCCATGACGGTTTCGTGACCAACTGCCGGCTGCCCCGCCCGGTGTGGACGCTGCGCGGCGCCAAGTTCGATATCGTGCCGGGCGAGCGGGCCGTCACGCGCGGCGCGCTTTTCCGGGTAAAGAAAATTCCATTGTTCTACACGCCGTATTTCTACAAGTCGCTCGAGAGCCTTCCACGCAAGAGCGGCTTCCTGACGCCCAACCTCGGAAACAGTTCCCGGCGCGGCAAGATGCTCGGGGCCGGGTACTATTGGGCCATCAACCGCAGTTACGACGCCACCTACCGCATGCAGTACTTCACCCAGCGCGGCGTCGCCCACCACGTGGATGTGCGCGGCAGACCCACGCGCGATTCCGAGTTCAACTTCATCCTCTATGGCGTCAACGACAAGGGCCGCAAGCTGGAGCGCCCCATCGACATCTACAGCGCCGACGGGACGTTCCGGACCGTGAGCCGCATCCCGGAAGGCGGGTACATGATGAGCTTCGACGGGCGCTCCGAGCTGCCGGGCGGCTTCCGGGCGCGCGGCGAGATGAACTACCTGAGCGATTTCAAGTTCCGCCAGGCTTGGACCGAGTCCTTTTATGAAGCGATTTTCTCTTCGGTGCACTCGCTGGGTTTCGTGACCAGGCAGTGGTCGAGTTACGGTCTGAACTTCGTCTTCGAGCGCAGCCAGCTTTTTCAGAGCACCGAGCCGGGCGACGTCATCAGCATCCGCAAGCTTCCGATGGTGGAATTCCATAGCCGGGAGCGGCAGGTCTCGCGGCGGGTGCTGCCGCTGTGGGTCTCGCTCGAATCGAGCGCCGGTTTCGTGCGCCGCAACCAGCCGCTGTTCCAGACGCGGCAGTTCGTCGAGCGGCTGGACTTCGCCCCGCGGGTGATGACCGTGCTTGGCTGGAAGGAGTTCCGCCTGATTCCGTCGTTCGGTGTCCGCGAGACGCATTACGGATCGAGCAATACCGGCGAGCGCATCGCGGGCGGCAATCTGCGGCGCGGAGCGCGGGAATTCGGCCTGGAGTTGATCGCTCCCTCGCTGGCGCGGGTCTATGAGTCCCCCGCGGCGTGGATGGGCGTCAAGGTGAAGCATTCGATCGAGGCGCGCGCGTCGTTCCGGGACGTCTCCGGCGTGCAAGATTTCGAGAAGCTGGTCCGCTTCGACGACACCGAACTGCTGACCAATACCCGCGAGGTCGAGATTTCGCTCACCAACCGCCTTTTCGGCAAGGCCAAGGACGGCGCGGTCCGCCAGCTTGCGGCCTGGGAACTCTGGCAGAAGCGCTATCTCGATCCTACCTTCGGCGGGGCGCTCAGCGCGGGCCGGCGCAATGTGGTGGCGAGTTCGGCGGAGTTGAGCGGCTACACCTTTCTCGACGGCCCGCGCCATTTCTCGCCGGTGATCTCGGTGGTGCGGCTGAACCCGGCCGCGAACGTGGGCATCGAATGGCGCGCCGACTACGACCCGCTGCGCGGCCATTTCGCCAACAGCGGCATCAGCGCCGACGCGCGCTTCACCGGCTACTTCGTTTCCGTCGGCCACAATCAGGTCCGCAGCCACCCGGTGCTGTCGCCCAGCACCAACCAGTTCCGCGGGCTGCTGGGGCTGGGCAGGCAAAACCAGCCGGGCTGGGGAGCGGCCTTCAGCGCCATTTACGATTTCCGCTCGGGAACCATGCAGTACGCCACCACGCAGGTCACCTATAACACCGATTGCTGCGGCATCAGCTTCCAGTACCGGCGCTTCAGCTTCGGCACGCGCAACGAGAACCAGTTCCGCGTGGCCTTCGCCATCGCCAACATCGGTAGTTTCGGTACGCTGAAGAAGCAGGAGACGCTGTTCTAAGTCGGCGGCGCGGGCCGAGGTTCAGTTTCGACAACCGCGGCCGAAGGCTGCCCGGTGTGTCGCTGCCCCTCAGAGCGGCGGCCCGGGCGCTCAACCGCGGGCAGGCGGTGTTCGGGAAACGCACCGGATCGGCGCTGAAGCCGCCGTGCGGTTCCAGGCTGGCCTCATCGTGGCTCCAGCCGTTGTGAGCCACGGCTCGGCGAGGCAGGAACGTGTGCGGCCCGTAGCCCGGCAACAGGCCGCGGCGCGCGTGCGGCTAAGCCACGCCCAGCCGGAAGCCGGGCCGGGCGAAGAAGCGCTCCGAGTCTGTCAAACTAGGGAATTGAGGATGACGCAACAAGCCGGCCGGCCCGCGGCGGCGCTGGTGCTGTTCGATATCGACGGCACGCTGATCCGCCGCGCAGGCCCGCATCACCGCGAGGCGCTGGTGGAAGCGGTGCGGCGCGAGGCGGGCCTGGAAACCACAATCGATCACATCC
>CAKZVG010000609.1 GCA_937921835.1 uncultured Bryobacteraceae bacterium
GTCGGGATCGTCCGCGAGCGCGAACACCATGCCGAGCGGGGTGATGGACGGCAGCGGTGCCCTTGCAGCCAGCACCTCCGCGCGCCGCACCGGCTCCCCCTCGTTCAGCATCTCGGCGATCCGCGCGCCGAGGTCATAGCGGCAAGCGTCCAGCACCAGGACCGCCATCGGGTCCCTGGCAGGGAGCGACTCCTTCGCCAGCACCTCGCCGGCGAACGGCAGACCGAGCGATGCGACCCCCTGATGGTGCAAGAGTTCGGAAAAGGCGGTGTTGCAGCGGTCGAGATGTCGCAGGTAGGCGCGGCGCAGGCGGCCCCGCACGGCGTGCAGACTGCCGGGCAACCCGGCATCGTCCCGAAAGATCTGCTCGCCCTGCCGATCGACCGCCCAGCCGGAAGTCGTGAACCACGCCACCGCGTCGCAAGCCGCCTTCCAGGTCTTCTCCTCCCCCACCTGCTGGCGAATGAGTACGGCGGCCCGCGCCAGCGCGACGAGGCTCTTCCAGGCGACCTTCTGCTCGGCGTGTGCGCCCCAGAATCCGCGGGCATGAGTGTCGTAGAACGCCTCGCGCTCCTCGAGCCGCTGCGCCAGCGCCTCGAACTCTTCCAGTTTGGCGAGATGATCGACCTCCTTCTGGAAAAGGGCGTCCTCGGCGGCGCGCGACGCGAGTGCGGGGATGGCGCCGGCGACATTCCTCGCCCAGTAGGAAAGCGAGGTGATGGCGTCTGCCTGGCACGCCAGATCCTCGAACGCACTCATCAACTCGATGTCCTTCTGCCACCGGTCGAGCAGTTTCAGCGCTCGGTCGCGCGCGGCGCCAGGTGGGATGATCCGGTCTCTTTCGCTGGGCGGCTCGCCCGGGACGCGGGCGGCTGCCTCCGTGACCAGCAGGCGCGCGGTCGCGTCCCGGCGCCAGTTGTCGTCCTGGCCGACAAGGGGCTCGGGGAGCCCGAAGTCCTCGGTGACACGCCGGGTGAAGATGCGGAGCCGGTCTTCCCCGACGATGGCGACGATGGGGGTGTTCGTTCTGGCCAGCGCGACCAGGACCAGATCGTCGTCCACGAGCGCTGACGTTGCACTGCCGGGTGTGAGGTCGCGCCAGGACGACCGAGGCTGGTCCATGCGCTCGACCGCGTACGCCCGAAGCAGGTCTCGGAGCCCGGCCTCGTGGTCACGGGAGATCTCGACCCCGTAGCGCGCAAGCGCCGAGACGAGGGATTCCGTCCAGACGGACTCGGCCTGCAGTTCGAACACCTTCAGGTATCCGATGTCTTCGCGTGCCACGGGCAGCCAGACGACGCGTGGCGCCGGCGCGGCCGTGAACAACCGCTGGCGCAGAACGATCTCGTGCTCGCCGTCGGCCCACAACTCGAACGCGCCGCCCTCCGCAGCCGCCTTCAACAGGTCGCGCCAGTCGCGTTGCGGGTCGCACCAGAGCACCAGGGGCGGCGGGTTGACCTTCCGGCGAAGCACAGCAACGACCTCGCCTCGCAGCCATTCACGAAAGGTTGGGTCCGCCGGGGAGTACTCAGGGCCGCTCATTTCTTGGCCACTCCTCCTTTCCGTTTGAGGCCGAGCCCGAAGAGGAAGAGGTCCGGTACGTCTACGCGTCCGTCTCTCCGGGGCCTGAAGATCCCGACCTCGATCAGATAATCCACCATCTCGCGGCCGGAGGTCGCGGGAGGCCTGACATCACTGTGTTCCCACGTCTCGTGGAGGGCCTTGTCGAGGTGCCGTTCGATCTCGCGCCGTTCCCATGGCACCTCGCGCCGCGTTGCGAGTGCCCGCTGCAATCTTTCGAGCCACGGCCACTCGTCGAAAGCGCTCTTCACATGGTCTTCGGACACCTTGTCGAGGGCGCGCCGCAGCGCGCGCGGCTCGAGCAAGCGGGGCCATCGGGGAAGTGAGCCGCTCTTCTGCTGGATGTACGCAGCGGCCTCGAAAAGCCGGACGAGCGGCCGTGGAAGTGCCTGGCCGTGACCGTCCCGGATGTGATCGAGCACCCAACGAAACGCAAGACCCTTCTTGACGCTTGCCCCCATGTAGATCCCGACGATCCGCTCGATAAGCGGCCGGACATCCTGCGCCTTCCGGATCACGGGAAAAAACCCGAGATCACCCGCGTCTTCGACCTCGATCTTCTGCCGACAGTACTGCAGGAGTCTGTCCCCGGTATTCACCAGACGCCGGGTGAGCATCGCCAGGAGGTTCTGGTCGCTCCACGAGATTTGGACGCGGTTCGCCATGAGTTTGGCGAAATCGGCGCCGCCGGCCGTGGCCGCGCGTTCATACAGGTCGCTGCGCAGAAAAATCTTCGCCCGCAGCCGACGCCAGCGCCGCGAATGGGTGGCCCACAGCGCCACCAGGCCCCGGACGGCCATGCGCGTTCTGGCCCAGTCGTCCCGAGCCAGCGTGTCGAGCTCGTCGTACGCCACCAGGACATAACGGTCCTCGCGATCGAGGCGTTCGTCGAGCGCGTCGAGCGCCAGGAGGGCTTGACTCGTGACCTGGCGGTAGGCGCCCAGAACGGCCCCGATATCGCCGCCCTGGGGCGCAAAGATGGGGCTCAGTTCATCACAGGGCAGTTCGTCCTTCAGCGCTCGGACCAGATAGGCGATCCAGAGGTCGAGAAACACCTCGTCGGTCGCTGTCTGGCCTTCGAAAAAAGCGCGGAATAGTGGTTCGCTCGGGAAGCCCGTGCCCCGCGACGAGTAACCCGAGAGCCACTTGCTCCTGTCGAGTGGCGGAAGCCGTAACCCAGGGATGCGCTCCGAAACCTTGGGGAGCAAGCCCTCTTCGACCACCGCCCGGAACAACTCCGTCTTGCCGGCGCCCCGAGGCCCCACCACGAGCACGACATCGGGGTCAAAGGCGCGCAGGTGCTCGGGCACGGGCAAAAACGTGCGCGGGAATTGGGCTGCGTCTTCCCCTTCCGCACGGCCGGCGCTGCCCATGCGGCTCATCTCTTCGAGCAACTGAAGTTGGTCGTCGTGTGTCGCCACGCTCTTCACTCCTCCTCTTGACGGAAGCGCTCGGCGATCCGCTCGGCGAGCGCCGCGTATTCGCCCTCGCACAGCGCATCGGCAACGTCGGCGATATCGCGGAAGTGCGCAAGGCGCTCCCGGTAGGGAATGGCGACGGGGACATGCGGGGCATCCTGGCTGTCGAGGTCGCTCACGTACCAGACATCCTCCGAGAACGTCGCATCGTCCGGGTCGGCTGCGTAGTAGAGGTCGCTGAACACCTCTCGCGCCCGCTCGGCGAACGCCTCTCTTGCAATCCCCTCGCTCATGGCAGTGGCCGGCACCATGCCCTGCACGAGGAGCACCTCAGCCTGCGGTCGGCCGGCGAGGAGACGCTGCCTGCCAAGGCGATTGATGACCACCGACAGTCCGCGCCAGTTCTGGTCCGATGACGCGCCGAAGACAACGTGCAAATGCGCGATGCCCGACAAGAGCCGCCCCGCGGGCTCCGACAGACCCGTGCGCGCATCGAGAAGGATCCAGTCGGGCGCGAGCTTGGCACGCAGGTCGGAAAGCAGCCGCAAGAAGACCGTTCCTGGAACATCTTCGAGGTCGACGCGAGCAAGCTTGTCCGCGTACTGCTCATCCACCTGCCCCGCGGGGAAGACCGTGACCTCCCCGTCACCAGCTACGCGACGGCAGGTGTGATAGTAGTCGGCGAGCGGGACGTCGCCCTGAGCCCGCTCGATGAGGTAATCGACGACGCCCCACGGCGCGATGGTTCCATCAGGGTCGGCGGACAAAAGGGACCCGACCCCGGGCGCGTCGAGATCGAAATCGACTACGGCCACTCGCTCGCCGAGACGTGCTCTCTGGATCGCGAAGGACGCGAGCATGGTGCTCCGCCCCAGACCGCCCTTGAAGCCGTAAAAGACAACAATCGGCGGGCCCTCCTCGGGTGCTCTCCACTCGGGCGCCGTCGCCTCTACGAACCACGAGGTGCGGCTGCGATGACGCTCGAGGTGCCGCAGGCGATCTACATCGACATCGCAGCGCCCCTCCGCCCAGGCGGACTCCCAGATGGATTGCTCGCTGGTCGTGGCATCGCCTACGCGTAAGACCTCTCCAGTCCACCACGAACCACAGGCCGGCTCGAGCGCGGCGGCGAGCGACGCCCGGACTGCCGATGCCGTTTCCTCTGGGGCCCACAGGATCACGCGAAGTCGGCCCAAGAGATCGGATACCAGGAGCGCTCGCTCAATCGCGGCCGTAGCTTCGACGATGCTGCGCACCTTCTCGCTCGCGGCTTTCTTGGCTTCTCCGTAGTGGATGAAAGGCATCTACAGAACTCCGTCCTTGCGCATGGCACCCACGGTGTCGTTGAAGACAGTGCGCGCGTCGGTGACCCATGTCTGGGCATCACTCTGAGCCGCAACGGCTGCGCGGTACCGCTGCTCGGGAGTCCAGGTCACAATTGGCAACTTCGGCAGGGTAGCGATGGTGTTCACATAGCGCGCCGTCTTGGCCCCCGACATCACCGCAAGGGTAGCGACGTCCGCGTGGAGCTTCTTGAGGTCATGGCCGTCCTTGCCCTTCCAGGGAAGCGCTCCGCCCGGAGCGGGAAGCCCCTTCTCGTAAAGGAGCAGCGCCTTGAGGGCGCACTCGACGACGTACCCGGAAAGGTACATCGCACCGTCGGCGCGCTTGCCCGCGAGCAGCACCTCGGCATCGGCGAGGTGCTTGCCCGCTGCTTCGGGGTGATCGTCGCCGCTCGGCAGTTGGAGCTTCGACATCACGCCCCCCTCGCCCGATCGGTCCGCGGCGGCCACCAGCCAGGCTGCGGCAGCTTCCCCTGGCGGCACCAGCGTCGCTCGTCGGCGCGCCACTGCGCGCGGTCGGCGATCGCCTTCTCGACGTCCTTGGCCGCCAGCACGTCGGCGGCGAGCAGGCCAGCGCGCTGCAGCGGCGCGATGTTCACGCGGACG
>CAKZVG010000610.1 GCA_937921835.1 uncultured Bryobacteraceae bacterium
GCCCTCGACCTGGCGGATGGCTTCGGCGACCGAGTTCAGGCGGATGCCGCGCGGGAGGCCCTCGAGCAGAATGTTCAGCGAGTCCTTGATGACGTCCCAGGCGGTCCACACGATCAAGGCGCCGATCAGCGCCGAAAGCAGCGGGTCGATCCAAAGCCACTGCGTGCGGCGGATGAGGAGGGCGCCGGCGATGATGCCGATGGATCCCAGCGCGTCGCCAAGCATGTGCAGAAAGGCGGCGCGGACGTTCAGATCGTGCTTGCGGCCGGCGCGCAGCCCCCACATGATGGCCACGTTGACCAGTAGGCCCAGCCCCGCCACCCAGAGCATGGTGCGCTCGTCGACGGCGCGGGGCGCCAGAAACCGCCGGTGGCTTTCGAAAAAGATGTAGAACGCCAGGCCGAGCAACGCGAAGGCGTTCACGAACGCGGCCAGCACGCCCGCGCGGTGATATCCGTAGGTGTTCCGCTCGTCGGCCGGACGGGACTGGAAGTAGTGCGCCACCGCCGCCAGCAGGAGCGCCAGCGCGTCGGTGAAGTTATGGCCCGCGTCGGAGAGCAGCGCGAGGCTCTGCGCCTGCACGCCGGCGGCGAGTTCAACGGCCACGAACGCCACCGTTACGGCCAGGGACCAGTTCAGAGTTTTCCCCATGCGATGCGCGGGGTGATGGTGCTGATGCACGCGGCGCGCTCCCTTTCCTCAGGGTAACGTAACCCGGCGGGGCCGGTCAGAAGGTTGTAACCTCTGTAAAGTTGAAGCCGCGGACTTTCATGGCGGGCGCCACCATGTCGAAGGACTCCTCGCCGGAGGCCCGCGCCGGGGGCGACATCGCTTCGACGTTCGAGAGCATTTCGATCAGGCTTTGGTTGAAGCGGAGGTTCCGCAGGCCGTAGCGTATGGCGCCGTCTTCGATGAGAAACGTGCCGTCGCGCGTCATGCCGGTCATAATCTTCTGGTAGGGGTCCACTTCGCGGATGTACCAGAGGCGGGTCACCAGAATTCCGCGGCCGGTGGCGGCGATCATCTCCCCGGTGGAGACGCCGCCGCCCTCGATGACGATGTTCAGCGGCATCTCGCCGTGTTCGTTGGGCAGCGGGAAGCCGTGGCCGGTGGGTTCGGCGCCGTCCAGGGCGGCCCGCGCGCGCGAATAGACCAGGTGCGCCGGAACGCCGTGCTCGACGAGCGTCACGCTCCGGCGGGGCACGCCCTCACCATCAAACGGCGCCCCCGACTGCGCGGGATGGAACACGTCGTCGCGTATGGTGATGTTTTCGCCGAACAGCCGTTGTCCGACTCTTCCGGTCAGGAAGCTGCGCTGCTCGGCCACCGGAGTGGCGCCGAAATCGGGGAACATCTGCCCCACCACGTCGAGCACCGCGGCCGGCTCCAGAATCACGGTATAGCGGCCGGGAGGCGCCGCGCGCGGCGCGCGCGAGGCCCGCGCCTTGGCCGCCGCCGTACGCGCCAGCGCGGCGGGATCGAGCGCGCCGCAATCGACGGCCGATGCCTTGGCCCAGCCCGAGCTGTCGCAGTCCATGGCGGTGATCGAGAACACCGCCATCGTCTCGCGATGAAACGCCTCGACGCCGTTCGAGTTTAAGATCGCCTCCGCCGACTCGCCGGCCGAGTAGATGCCCGCCGCGGTCTGGCCCTCGGCTTCCACGATCGCGATCGCCTCGGCCACCGCCCGGGCGCGATCCCCAGGAGACGATCCGGCCGTGGCCACCGAATAGCGAACAACTTCCAGGACCGGAGCAGCGGGCGCATAGAGCGGCGGAAGAGCGGGATCGGGCGCGGCGGCGCGGGTGAGGGCGACGGCCTCCTCCACCACGCGCCGGAGCGAGGCGGCGTCCAGCCGGTTCACCGACGCGCGCGCGGTCCGCTGGCCGATGACCGCGCGCACGGAAAGGTGGACCGAACGCTCAGCCACGTTCTGATGGATGCCGTTGTTGGCGAAGCGCGTCAGCGCGTGGGTGTGCGCGTCGATCAGGACTTCGACGCCGTCCGCGCCGAGCCGGCGCCCGGCGCGCTCGACGGCTTCAAAAACCCGCCGGCAATCCTCGCGCGTAAGAAGGTCGTTCCCCATACCCTACTCCTGATACGCTCCCCCCACCCTCACCTTGCCGAAACGCGCGGGCGAGGCGCCGTGGCCGGTGCCGATCACCTGTTCCGGCTGTCCCTTGCCGCAGTTCGGAACCCCCCACAGGACCCAGTGATCGCGGTTAGCGATGGCCTGGCAGGAATTCCAGAAGGCGGTCGAGATGCCGCTGTAAGTGGGGTTCTTGAGCATGCGCACACGCCGGCCATGGCGGATCTCCCAGGCGATCTCGCAGCCGAACTGGAAGTTGTAGCGCTTGTCGTCGATCGACCAGCTCTTGTTGGTTTCCATATAGATGCCGCGCGGAACGCCGAAAAGTTCCTCGAGCGGCTGTTCGCCCGGCAGCAGGCTGACGTTGGTCATGCGGATGAGCGGGATGCGCGACCAGCCCTGCGCCCGCATGGCGCCGTTGGAGCGGGCCGCGCCCACCGCGGCGGCGGTTTCGCGCGAGGTCATGTAGCCGGTGAACAACCCCTCGCGGATAATGGACGTACACTGCGCGGGCACGCCCTCATCGTCGAAGGCGAAGGTTCCAAGCCCGGGCCCGTGAGCGAGGCGCGCGTCGCAAACCACGTTGACGATCGGGCTGGCGTAGCGCAGCGTGTTGAGCTGGTCCAGCGTCAGGAAGCTCATGCCGGCGTAGTTGGCTTCCGAGCCCAGCACGCGGTCCAGTTCCACTGGGTGTCCGATCGACTCGTGAATCTGCAAGCCCAACTGGCTGCCGTCGAGGATCAGGTCGAACTCGCCTTCCGGACAGGCATCGGCCGAGTGCAGCGCCACCGCCTCCGCCGCGACCCGCCCGGCGTTCTCGAGCAGACGCAGTTCCTCGACGAGTTCGTAGCCCTTGAGCTGGTACTGCCCGCCGAACGAGTTCGGGTAAGAACGCTTCTGGATCTCGCCGTTCTTGAAGCTGTGGGCCGCGTAGCCGGCGCCCGACCAGGTGCGGGTTTGATCGATGACGCTTCCCAGGGAGGAAGCGAACACCTGCCGCGCGCGCTCGAAGGTCATCGAGGTCTCGGCCAGCGTCGCGCCGCCGCGGCGCAATTCCTCGTCGATGGCCAGCAGCACGGCCAGGGTGGACTCAACCGTGACGCTGAAGGGATCGACGCGGCAGGGGGAGACCCACACGGCTTCGTACTTCTCCTCGGGAGCGAGCACAACAGGCTGCTTGCGGGCCAGCGCGCTGGCGCGCGCAATCTGAACGGCCAGCGCCGCGGCGCGGGAGATCCCCTGGCGCGAAAGGTCATCGGTGGCGGCGAATCCCCAGCAGCCGCCGGCCAGAACCCGGATCCCGGCGCCCAGCGATTCGGCGCTCTCCAGGCGCCCAACTTTTCCGTTCTTGGTGCCCACCCCGCGATGGCGGGTCTCCTCGAGGCGCACGTCGGCGTATTCGACGCCCGGAGCCAGCGCCAGATCGAGCGCCTCGGCTGCCAATCGTTGCATGTTCCGATTGTTGCCGATCCGGCAGCGCGGCGGCTATCCTTCCCCGTGCAGGCGGCAGCCGATCCGGGCGCCGGCGCCCGCCAGCCCGGCGCGACTGGCGCCGAAGAAGCGCGCGGCCGGGGCCGGCCTCGACGGGCGAGCCTGCCGCGGGCTGCATCCGCCGTCTGA
>CAKZVG010000611.1 GCA_937921835.1 uncultured Bryobacteraceae bacterium
AGGTGCCGGGACAGGTCCCCGGCGGCGTCCTCGAACGGCCGACCGAAGGCGTCGCGAAACGCCGTGGCTTGCGGCGCGCCGGCCATGAGCAGATCGAAGAACGCGTTGAGTCCGCCGCGCCAGGCGGGCGCGGTGTGGAGCATGTGCACCAGCGCCCAACTCTGGGCGTAGAAAACCCCCACCCTGGCGCCATGATCGTATTCCGGGCTCTCCCCGCTCACCCCGGCCAGCGCAGCCGGAGCAAGCCACGGACGGCTGGCGAGCACGCGCAGGTGCGCCGCCACCGGAACGCCCAGCCGCACCCGCGATCCCTCCAGCACGGCGGTCGAATAGAACTCCGCCAGCCCTTCCTCGAACCATTTCGGAAGACGGGGCGAGGCGTGGCTCAAAGCAAGGTGGGTGTATTCGTGCAGGATCACCCGGGATCCGGCCGCCGAGTTGTGCCACGCGGCGATGAAATCCCATTCCGGACCGCTCTGAAAGAACGCCTGCGTCGATGCGCCACGCCGGTAGGCGGCGAACTCGCGTTCGCCCGCGAACAGGTAGATGCGGACCGGCAGCGGCGCGGCGCGCTGGCCGAAGGGGAACCGGCTGAATACCAGCCTGGCCTTCTTGAACTGCGCCAGCGCCTCCCGGGCCGCTTTCTCGCCGGCGTTCGAGCACACCTCCACTCCTTCGCCCCGCAGCAACACCCAGCGCGGTGCGGCGGCCGAAGTTGCGGCGAAGAACGGCGCCAGCGCCAGCCAGCCGAGAATGGGCCCCATAGAAACTTTCAATTGGACGCCATCCCTACTTGAATCTTACGCTGAAAAGGTGGCATCGGAAACTCTCATGGAGCCTCCCTCATCGCAAGTCGATCTCCTGCACCGGATCAGCAGCGTGGTGGCCTCCGAGCGGAGCCTAGACGAAATGCTCGGTGAAATCGTGGGGATCGCGGTCCGGGTAACCGGCTGCGACGCCTGCCTGGTGTACCTGATCGACACCACCAGCGGCGAGATTGTTCTGAGCGCGTCCCAGGTCCCCCACGCTCAGGAACTTGGGAAACTCAGCCTCATGATGGGGGAGGGCGTCACGGGCTGGGTCGCCGAGCATAAGTCCGTGGTGGCGCTCGCTTCCAACGCCGCGCAGGATCCGCGCTTCCGGCGGTTCGCGGGTTTGATCGAAGACACCTACGAGGCGTTCCTGTCCGTTCCACTGGTGAGTGGCGGGGAAGTGGTCGGGGTGATCAACGTGCATCACCGCGAGCCGCACGCCCACACGCCGCAGGAGATCGCCCTGCTGACCTTTGTCGGCGAGCAGATGGGCGTGGCGGTGGCGAAGGCGCGCTTGGCCGAGGAGAACGCCCGGCTGCTCGAAGAGACCCAGGAGATGAAGCGCCAGCTCGAAACCCGCAAGCTGGTCGAGCGAGCCAAGGGAATCCTCCAGCAACGCTATCACCTCACGGAAGAAGAAGCCTACCTGCGGCTGCGCAACGAGAGCCGCCGCATGCGCCGCCCCATGCGCGATCTTGCCGAGGCGATCATCCTGGCCGAAGACCTCAGCCGCAAGAGCGAAGCCAGGAACGGCGAAGAGAAAGAATAGCGGCGCGGAATTCCTCTGGCGGCGCACGCTCCGGCTTCGCCCGGCGGCGTATAATGGGATTTTAGGAAGCGGTGGAGTCCGCTTAACGCCATTTCCGATGGCCAATGACTCCTACAGTGGCGGGTGCTGTGGGAGCGTTGGCCGGATCCCTCCAACCAGCCACAAGAAAACCGGCCCGGGAGCAGCCCGTATGGATCAAATCTGGTTTTCCGCCGCGTTGTGGCTCTTTCTGGCCCTGGCCGCGGTGCTGGCCGCTAATTGGCTCAGGGTTTCCACCGCGCTTTCCGAGATCGTGGTCGGCACGGTGGCGCAGCTTGTGATCGGCGCGACCATCGGCAGCGGAGCCTTGGGCGCCAAGGCGGAGTGGATCACCTTCCTCGCGGGCACCGGAGCCATCGTTCTCACCTTCCTGGCCGGAGCGGAACTTGATCCGGACGTTTTCCGCAAGAAATGGCGCGAGTCGGCGGCGGTCGGGCTGGCGGGATTTTTCGCTCCGTTTCTCGGCGCGACCATGGTGGCGCGCTTCGCGCTCGGCTGGCACTGGCGGCCAGCCTGGCTGGCGGGTGTGGCGCTCTCGACCACTTCGGTGGCGGTGGTTTACGCCGTGATGCTTGAGTTCGGTTTCAACCGGACCACTTATGGCAAAGCGATCCTGGCCGCCTGTTTTATCAATGACCTCGGCACGGTGCTCGCGCTTGGACTGATCTTCTCCCCCTTCACCGGCAAGACGCTGTTGTTCCTGGGCGTCAGCCTGGTGCTGTTCGTGGCTCTGCCCTTCGTCACTCCCTGGTTCTTCCAGCGTTGGGGAGGGCGGGTCTCGGAGCTGGAAACCAAGTACCTGCTGTTTCTGCTGTTCGGCCTGGGTGGGATCGCCGTCTGGTCCGGAAGCGAGGCCGTCCTGCCGGCTTATGTCATCGGCATGGTGCTGGCGGGCACGGTGGGAAAGGACCACTTCCTGATCCGCCGCCTGCGCACGCTGACCTTTGGTTTCCTGACGCCCTTCTACTTCATCCGCGCCGGCAGTTTTGTCTCGGTTCCCGCGCTGGTGGCGGCGCCCGCCGTCTTCGCCGCGTTGTTTTTCGCCAAGATGTTCACCAAGCTGTTGGGCGTGGCGCCGGTGGTGCGCGCCTACGGCTACAACGGCCGCGACGGGTTCTATTATTCGCTGATGATGTCCACCGGGCTCACCTTCGGCACCATCTCAGCTTTGTTCGGGCTGAACAACGGGATCATCGATCAGACGCAGTACTCGCATCTGGTGGCCACGGTGATCGCCAGCGCCGTCATTCCGACCGCCATCGCCAACGCCTGGTTCCTGCCCCGGCACCTGCTCCCGGAGCGGGAGCGAGAACTCAAGGAGGCCGCTTTCGGAGAGCCGGTGGGAGATCTCGACACATGATTCGCAAGGAGCTTCACACGCTTGGAGAGCTATTTTTATGTCCTCGCCGGCGCCGGCCTGGGCGGCGTGGCGCGCTACGCGCTGGGATCCTGGATTATGGCCAGGTACGCCGGGCCTTTCCCGCTCGGGACGTTCGTCATCAACATCAGCGGCTCGTTTCTGATCGGCCTGGTGATGACGCTGTTGACCGAGCGTTTCCAGCCGCACCCTTATTGGCGGCTGTTTCTGGTGGTGGGGGTTCTCGGCGGCTACACCACCTTTTCGGCATTCGAGTATGAGACGCTGCAATCGATGCGCGGAGGCGAACATTGGCTGGGACTGCTCTATGTCACCGCCAGCGCCGCCGCCGGTTACATGGCTGTCTGGCTGGGCGCGCAACTCGGCGCCCGCCAATAACGGGAGCGGACAATGCTTGCCAAAGGTCCAGCGAAAAAGGTAACGATCTTCATCAACGAAGACACGCAGCATCGCATGCTGGCGCTGCACGATTCGATCATGACCTTCCTGATGCACAAAGGCGTGGCCGGAGCCACCGCCACCCGCGCCTACTCCGGCTTCGGGTCGCATCAGGTCCTGCACACCCCGAAAATCGAGGTGCTCGCCCAGCATCTGCCCATCCGGATTGAGTTCGTCGAGACCGCGGAGAAGGTGGAGGAGGTCTTGCCGGCGCTCTACGAGATGGTCAACGACGGGCTGATCGAGGTGCAGGATACCACGGTGGTGAAACTGGCGCGCAAGCCCGCCCGGCCCGAGGCTCCGCTGCCGCACCAGCGCAAGCAGGGCGCCGCCCGGCTGCTGCGGGTCTTCCTGGGTGAAGCCGACAAGTGGCATGATGAGCCGCTCTACGACGCCATCGTCAAAAAGCTGCGCATGATGGATGTCGCCGGCGCGACCGTCTACCGGGGCATTCTGGGATACGGCGCCAAGGGACATCAGCACAAGGCGAGTTTCTTTCATCCGGTGCGCGATCTGCCCGTTCTGGTGTCGGTGGTCGATACGGCGGAGAAGATCCAGCAAGCCGCCGAAGCCATCGCCTT
>CAKZVG010000612.1 GCA_937921835.1 uncultured Bryobacteraceae bacterium
CGCGGCGGGGCTGGCGGCGCCGTTTGTGCTCCGCCGCGCCGGCGCCTCGCCCACGGGACGCCCCAACGTCCTCTTTGTACTCACCGACGACCAGCGCGCCGATTATCTCGGCAGCGCCGGCCACCCCGTGCTGCGCACACCGCACATCGACGCCCTGGCCGCCCGCGGCAGCGCGTTTTCGCACGCCTTCGCCACCAGCCCCCTGTGCACCCCCAGCCGCTGCTGCTATTTTCTTGGCCAGTGGGAACGCAAGCACGGCGTGAATTTCAACTCGCGCTCCTCGATGCATCCGGACGCCTTCGCTAACTCTTACCCGGCGCTGCTGCGCAAGGCGGGCTACTTCACCGGCTACGTGGGCAAGAATCATACTCCGGCGGGAAAGGGCGGCTACCAGAGCGGCTACCTCGAGCGCCAGTTTGACTACTGGTACGGCAATCACAACCACACGCTCTTCTACCCCAAGGACAAGCACGCCGTATACCGCAACTCAAAGCACGACACCCAGCCCGAGGTGTTTCTGGAGGGCGCGCGCAACTTCTTGACGCCCGACGAGCAGTTCACCGGCGCCAGCGAGTTCCTGCGCAAGCGTCCGGCCGGGCGTCCCTTCTGCCTATCGCTGTGCTTCAACCTGCCCCACAGCGCCGGCACCGGCAGCATGCGCCTGAAGCCCACCGATCCCGAACTCTACCGCACCGCCTACCGCGACCAGGCCGGCCGCCTCACGCTGCCCAAGACCTATGTCGCCGCGCAGGACATCCGCACGCCCAAGATCCCGCGCGACGTCTACAGCGGCGTCTACATTCCCTCCTACAACTACGTCAAGACGCCCGAGACCATGCGCGAGCAGCAGATCCGCACCTGCCAGACCGTCACCGGAATCGACACCGTGGTGGGTGCGCTGATCGAGCAACTGACAGACCTCGGCCTGGACCGCGACACCATCGTGATCTACGCCTCCGATCACGGCCTGCACCACGGCGAGCATGGACTCGGCGGCAAGGCCCTGCTGTACGAGGAGTCGATCCACATCCCGCTGATTGTCCACGACCCGCGCCTGCGCTCGCAGCCGGGCAGGCTGGAGCAGTTCGCCGTGCCCGCCGACATCGCTCCCACCATCCTCGATCTGTGCGGACTGAAGCCGCCCGCCACCATGCAGGGCCGCAGCCTGGCGCCGCTGCTGCGGGGCGAGCGTCCGCGCTGGCGGCAGGACGTCTTCTGCGAGAATCTGTTCACCGACCAGGAGTATCCGCGCATCGAGGCCGTCCGCGGAAGGGAGTGGAAGTACATCCGCTACTTCCGCCGGATTCCTGAGGGCGCCACCGCCCCGGCGCCGTACGCGGAGACGATCGAAGCCTCCATCCGGGGCGAAAAGCCGGTTTACGAAGAACTGTACCACCTCGCCGGGGACCCCCACGAGGAGCGCAACCTGGCGGCGGATCCCGCTCACCGGCGCAAGCTCGATGAGATGCGGCGCCGCTGCGCGGCCGCCGTGCGCGAGGTCAAGGGCGGCCCGGGCGCTCCGCTCACCATCCCGAACGCCTGAAGCGCGGCCGGGGAGGCGAAGCGCGCACCCCGGTTCGCCCGCCGCGCGGCGTCCGTCCGGCGGCGGTTGATATAATACGTAGGAATCCCATTTCTAGGAGCAACATGGCAAAGCGCATTGGCATCCTGACCGGCGGCGGCGACGTCCCGGGTCTGAACGCGGTGATCAAGAGCGTGGTCTACCGCGGCAGCGAAGCCGGCTTCGAAGTGACCGGCATCCGCAAGGGCTGGGAGGGCCTCATCCAACTCAATCTCGACGACCCCGAGAGCAAGGCCCGCTACATCCTCCCGCTGGACCGGATCAACACCCGCACCATCGACCGCACCGGCGGCACCTTCCTGCACAGCAGCCGCACCAACCCGGCCAAGATGAAGAAGGTCCCCGAGTTTCTGGCCGGCAAAACGTTTCCGCAGGCGGAGTTCACCAAGAAGGGCATCACGTCGATCGTCTACGACACCACCTCGCAGGTGCTCAAGAACCTTGAAACGCTGGGCATCGAGTACCTGATCGCCATCGGGGGCGACGACACCCTGAGCTACGCCGCCCGCCTGCACCAGGAAGGCGTCAAGGTGATCGCCATCCCCAAGACGATGGACAATGACGTCCGCAACACCGAATACTGCATCGGCTTCTCCACCGCCATTACGCGCGCCATGTGCGCCATCGAGCGGCAGCGTTCGACGGTGGGCTCCCACGAGCGCATCGGCATCTTCCGGGTCTTCGGGCGCGACGCCGGCTACACGTCGCTCTACACCGCCTACGTCACCTCCATGCGCTGCGGCATCCCCGAATACCGCTTCGATCTGGACAAGATGATCGAGCTGCTGGTCACCGACAAGAAGAACAACCCCAGCAACTACTCGATGGTGATTCTCTCGGAAGGCGCCGAGTGGCAGGGCTATACGGTCAAGGAGTACGGCGAACCGGACGCCTACGGCCACCGCAAGAAGATGAGCGTCGGCGAGGATCTCAGCGAGGAGATCAAGCGCCGCGTCAAGGAAGAAACCGTGGTCAGCGACCTCACCTACGAGCTGCGCGGCGGCTCGCCGGATTTCGTCGACCGCATGGTGGCCACCACCTTCGGCAACATGGCGCTTGATGCGCTGCTCGCCAACCAGAGCGGCTTCATGACCGCCATCGTGAACGGCTGCTACGCCCTGGCGCCGATTCCCGACCCCAAGCTGGGTCCCCGGCGCGTGGACGTCGAAACCATGTACAACACCGAGCGCTACCGGCCCAACTACGCCAACAAGCTCGGCCTGCCCATCTTCCTGACCAGGGCCTGAGCGAGTGGACTGGCTCGCCGGCCTGTTCCGGAAACCGAAGCCCAACCTGACCGCGGATCTGCGCGCGCGGATCCGCGGCGCCTTCAACCAGGCCGCGGGCGACGAAGAACACTTCCCCTCCTCGATCG
>CAKZVG010000613.1 GCA_937921835.1 uncultured Bryobacteraceae bacterium
CACCACGGTACAATGGACCCGCGCCTATGTCCAGAATCGCCGCCCTGCTGCTGCTTGCCGCCTGCCTGGAGGCGCGCACGCTGGTGGTGAATCAACGCCACGCCCGCGCCGCCGACTCGAACCCCGGAACCGCGGAGGCGCCCTTTAAGACCATCGGCGCCGCCGCCCAACTGGCGCAGCCCGGGGACCGCGTTCTCGTACACGCCGGCGTCTACCGGGAGCGCGTGGCGCCGGCGCGCGGCGGCGAGGAGGGGCGGCCCATCGTCTATGAGGCCGCTCCGGGCGCGCCGGTCTACCTTCGCGGTTCGGAGGTCCTGCGCGGGCCCTGGCGCCGGGTTGAGGCGGCGGCAAATCTCTGGTGCGCGCCGCTGGAGGCGAAGCTATTCGGCGCCTACAACCCGTTCCGCATCCGGCTGCTGGGGCGCAAGTCGGGCGCCCCGGCGCCCAAGCCCGGCGAGCCTGATCCCTACATCGGCACGCTGGGACAGGTGCTCGTGGATGGCCGCTGGCTTGAGGAAGCCCTCACCGAAGAGGCGCTTCGCGCCGCACCCGAAGGCTGGATGGTTCTGCCCGGCGCGGACGCGCTGCTCATTCGCTTTCCGCCGACAGTGAAGAACCCGAAGCGCCACCGCGTGGAGGTCTCCGTCCGCCCGCGCATCTTCGCGCCGTTGAAGCGCGGGCTCGGCTGGATCACCGTGCGCGGCTTCGTCATGGAACACTGCGCCAACCAGTATCCGGCGGCGTTCTGGTCGAGCGAAACCCCGCAGGCGGGCGCGCTCGGCACGCGTGGCGGCCACCACTGGGTGATCGAGAACAACCTGATCCGGCACGCCAAGTCGATCGGCCTCGATTGCGGCAGCGAAGGCCGCCACGACGCCGACGGACTCGGCCAGCCGATGCCTGCGGAGGCGGGCGATCACCTCATCCGCAACAACATCGTCAGCGAGAACGGCGTCTGCGGCATCGCCGGCTACCGCCACCGGCGCACGCGAATCAGCGGCAACATCGTGGACCGCAACAACCTGCTGGGCCTCAGAAGCTTCGAGGAGGCGGGCATCAAGTTGCACCTGCTCATCGATGGAGTGGTGGAAGGCAACCTGCTGCGCGGCAACCTGAGCCGCGCCATCTGGATGGACAACCGCAACACCGGTTCGCGCGTGACGCGGAACGTGTGCCTGGGAAGCGGCGCGCAGGGAATTTTCATCGAACTCGATAGCGGTCCGCTGCTGGTGGACTCGAACGCCGTTGGCCGCAGCCGGCTGGAAAACCATCCGCCCGACCCGCGCGGCGACGGCATCTACATGCACGACGCCTCGGCCATCACGCTGGCGCACAATCTTCTCTTCGACAACCCCGACTTCGGAGTCAACCTGCGCGTGGTCACAAGCCGGGGCATGAACACCGCCAGCGGCAAGGTGGAGGCCTCGAACAACCGGATCGTCAACAACATTTTCGCCGCCAATGGCATGGGTGCCCTGAGCATCCCGTTTCCGGACGCGCGCGCTCACGGCAATTTCTCCGACGGCAACCTGTTCGACGCGCCGGGCCCGTTTCTCTGGAGCACGCTCGCGGGCGCGCCGCTCGAGGCGGTTCGCGCGCGGGCGGGCGCGGAGAAGCCCGTGCTGCGCAGCAGGGCGGGGAGGGAGTCCGGCGTGGCGCTCGAACTGGATGACTGGCGGCGGCTGGCGGGCTTCGATAAGGGCTCGGCGGCGGGCATGGTTCAGGTTCGCCTGGATGAGGCCTCGCTGACACTCGAGATCGAGATCGACAGGACCGCGAGCGCCGCGGGCACACAGGCGGTCGCCGGTATCGAGCGCGATTTTTCCGGCGCGCCCATGCCCGCCGGGCAGCCGCTGCCCAGCCCGTTTCAGAATCTCAAGGAGGGGCGCAATCGCATCCGGCTCTGGCCAGTGGAAGGCTGTGGCGCGCCGCCGCGCGAACTGGAGGGGCTATGATCCGCCGCCGCGAGTTGCTGGCCGCCGGCATCGCCGCCGCCGCGCCGCCCGAGGCGGGTATCCTGGATGCCCACACGCACTTCTACGATCCCAACCGCCCGCAGGGCGTACCCTGGCCGCCCAAGAGCGATCCGCTGCTCTACCGCACCGTGCTGCCCGCGGAGTTCCGGCGGCTCACCGCGCCGCTGGGCGTGACGGGCACGATCGCGGTGGAGGCGAGCCCGTGGGTGGAGGACAACCAGTGGCTGCTCGATCTGGCCGGGCGCGAGCCGTTGATCGCCGGCGTAACCGGAAACCTCGATCCGCTCTCGCCGGACTTCCCGGGGCTGCTTGAGCGCTTCGCCGCGAACCCGCTGTTCAAGGGGATCCGCCTCAACCAGACGAAGCTGGCGGCGGCCGGCGGCGCGGAGCTGCGGCGGCTGGCGAACGCCGGACTCCAACTCGACGTGCTGGGCAGTCCGGCGATGCTGGGATACGTGGTGCGGCTGAGCGACGCTGTGCCGGAGCTGCGCATCATCCTGGATCACCTGCCGTTCGACGCTCCCCGCGAGCAGCCCGCGCGCGGCGAGTACGAATCGGCGCTCAACGAGTTGCGCTCGCGGAAGCCCGTATTCGCAAAGGTCTCGGGCGTTCTGCGGCGCGTGAATGGAAGCGTGCCGGCGGATCCCGCGGTATACCGTCCCGCGCTCGACGAGTTGTGGGACGTATTCGGTCCCGACCGGCTCATCTACGCCAGCAATTGGCCGGTAAGCGAGCGGCTGGCGCCGTACCGGCAGGTGCTGGCGGTGGTCCGGGCGTATTTCGACGCGAAGGGGGAGACCGCCGCCGGCAAGTACTTCCGGTTGAACTCGATCGCCGCTTACCGCTGGAGCCACCGGCGGCGGTGACGCAGAAGCTGCGGCGCGGCGGGCGCGGCGCGCAAAGCTTGCGGGGCGGCAGGATCCCGCTTCTTGCGTTTTGTTGATCTTGCGCCGCCCCGGGATTGGAGCGCCACCTGCACCTGTTTCGGGCGGAGGTACGATCATGAAACGCATTCTTCTCTCGACGGTGGCGGCGGCGGCGTTGCTCTTCGCGTCCGGAACCCTTTCGGCGCAGACGGCGCCCGGCCCGAACTGCCCGCCGGACGGCCCGCGGCGCGACGGCACCGGTCCGGGAATCAAGAGGAAAGACGGCACCGGTCCGGGCGCCAAGCGCGGCCAGCGCACCGGCCCTCAGGATGGCTCCGGACAGCGCCGCTCCCCGCAGGGGCAGCAAGGGCGCCGTTAGGTCATCCTTGAGATGAAGCGCGGCCCGGCGCCGTCCCCCCTTGCGCGCCGGGCCGCACCAGTCTCAAT
>CAKZVG010000614.1 GCA_937921835.1 uncultured Bryobacteraceae bacterium
CGAGCGTTCCTTCTACCGCGAAAACGGCCACACGGTGACCGGACTGCTGGACGTGAACCTGCCCGCGGTGCGCTCGCAGGCGCCGCGCATCAGCCTGGGCGGCACGATGTATCTCGCCTCGGGAAGCCGGCCGACGGACTACTACCAGCCGCTGGCGCGCGTTTTCATCCCGTTTTGCAAACACGCCGGATTCCTGAGTGAGTGGCGCTGGTACGGCTACTCCGAGCCCTTCTTCTCCTACGAGGGGTTCCGCGCGCATACCGCCTTCATCGGTCTCCGGCTCGGCATGTAGGAGGGCCGGGATCTCGGCTACAATAAACGGACGAAGCGGGACGCCGGTTGGCGCCGCCGCTCTCACTGGGACAGATCAACCATGCGAATGCAAGCGATCGCCGCAGCCGCGGCCGTGTTGTGCCAGGCAGCCCTGGCGGCCCCCACCATTCCGGGAGACGCGCGCCTCGGAGAAAAGGTCTTCTACGAACAGAAATGCGTCACCTGCCATAGCGTGAACGGCAAGGGCGGCGCGTCGGCGCCCGACCTCGGCAAGCGCACCGGCCGCGCCTTCACGCCGTCGGAGATGGCCGGGCTGATGTGGAACCACGCGCCCGAGATGTGGGCGGCCATTGAAAAGGCGGGCATCGAGCGCCCGAAGCTGACCACTGCGCGGGCGGCCGACCTGTTCGCCTTTTTCTACGCCGCCCGCTACTTCGAACAGCGCGGCGACGCCGGCCGCGGGAAGCAGCTTTTCGCCTCCAAGGGCTGCGCCGCTTGCCATCCCTCGGGCGGCGCGGCGGGCAAAGGCCCCGCCATCGCGCAATGGCAGTCGATCCTCGATCCCATCGAGTTCGCCACCCATCTGTGGAACCACGGCGGCGCGATGCGCAAGGCCATGGCGGCGGAAAAGATGAGCTGGCCGGCCCTCAGCGGCCAGGAACTCACCGACATGCTGGTGTACCTGCAAAACCTGCCCGAGTTTCGCGGCAAGCCGGCCCACTTCTCGCCTGCCTCGGCCGAAACCGGCGAGCGGCTCTACACCCTCAAGGGCTGCATCACCTGCCACAAGGACGTGCGGGCGCTGGCCGCCAAATCGCAGGCGCGCACGCTGGCCGACTTCGGCGCGGCCATGTGGCGCCACCGCATGCCCTCCCGGCAGGAACTCAACCGCGAGGAGATGCGGCGGCTGACCGGCTACCTGTGGTCTGCGCGTTACTTTGAGCCGGAGGGCGACGCGGGGCGTGGCGCCAAGGTCTATGCGGCGCGGCAGTGCGGAAGCTGCCACCAGAACGCCACCGGCAGCGCGCCCGCGCTGTCGGGCAAGGAGTTCAACAGTTTCAAGATGGTCGCCGAATTGTGGAGCCACGGCCCGGGCATGCTGGCCGGAATGCGTGAAAAGAAGATGCCTTGGCCGCGTTTCGGCGGGGGTGAGATGGCGGACTTGATCGCCTACTTGAATACCTTGAAGTGAGCGGTCCGGTGCTACGCTTACAGTGTGCCCGCTGACAAGCCGCAAATCCTCTCGAACATCGCCCTGTTCGGCGGCATGGGCCGCGAGGAGCTCGAAGCCATCGCGGCCCGCGCGGTCGAAAAGCGTTACCCGGCCGGCGCCACCCTGTTCCTTGAGGGAGAGGAGTGCGCCGGAATGTTTATCATCGGCCGCGGGCAGGTGAAGATCTACAAGACCTCGTCCTCCGGCCGGGAAATCACCATCGCGGTGGAATCGGCCCCCTCGACCGTAGCCGAACTGCCCATGTTCGACGGCGGCGATTATCCGGCCTCGGTATCCGCGCTCGACGACGTGCTCGCGCTGTTCATCGGCAAGCGCGATTTCTTTCAGGTCTGCCGCCAGCATCCCGAGGTGGCGCTCAAGATTCTGGCCGCCGTCGGCCGCCGCCTGCGCCACCTGGTGGCGACGCTTGAAATCGTCACCTTCGGCAGCATCCGCCAGCGGCTGGCGCGCCTCATCCTGGAACTCGGCGACGCGGCCGGAAGCGACTCCTTTCCGCTCTCGATGACCCACCAGGAACTCGCTTCCCGGCTGGGGACGGTGCGCGAGGTCATCTCCCGCAACCTCAGCCGGTTTCAAGTGGATGGGCTGATCCGCATCGAGGGCCGCATGCTGCACATCCGCTCCCGCCAGGATCTGGAGCGGGAAGCCGAAACGGAGCTCTAAGACCATGCCGCTGCTGGACCGGTTGGGCATCCAGGTCGTCAACTCCGGCGCCTGCTGGGGCGAATGGATTCCTTCACCCGGGGGCGGTGAGATGGCCTCCATTAACCCCTCCAACGGAGAACCCATCGCGCGCGTCCGCATGGCGTCCCAAGCCGACTACGATGCGGTCGTCAGGCACGCCGCCGGCGCCTTCCAGGACTGGCGGCTTCTGCCCGCGCCCCGGCGCGGCGAGATCGTGAGCGAAATCGGCGAGGAGTTGCGGCGCGCCAAGGATGACCTCGGCGCCCTGGTGTCGCTTGAGATGGGGAAGATCCGCGCCGAAGGTCTGGGCGAAGTCCAGGAGATGATCGACATGGCGGCCTTCGCCGCGGGCCTTTCGAGACAGCTCTACGGCTTCACCATGCAGAGCGAGCGCCCGGCCCACCGCATGTACGAGCAGTGGCACCCGTTGGGCCTGGCCGGCGTCATCACGGCCTTCAACTTTCCGGTGGCGGTGTGGGCCTGGAACGCGATGATCGCGGCGGTGTGCGGCGACTGCGTACTCTGGAAACCGTCCTCGGAAACCCCGCTTTCCGCCATCGCGGTCCAGAACATTTGCAACCGGGTGCTTGGTCGGCACGGCTGGCGAGGCGTCTTGAACCTGGTGATCGGCAAGGGTTCCACGGTGGGAGAAGCGATGCTGGCCGACCGCCGCCTGGCGCTCATCAGCGCCACCGGCTCCTGCCACCTGGGCTACCGCGTGGCCGAGGTGGTGGGCCGGCGGCTGGGGCGCACGATACTCGAACTCGGTGGCAACAACGGCGTGATTGTAATGCAGGACGCCAACCTCGACCTGGCCTTGCGCGCGGTTCTGTTCGGCGCGGTCGGTACGGCGGGCCAGCGCTGCACCAGCATCCGGCGGCTGTTTCTCCAGAAGAGCATCGCCCGGGATTTCACCGCGCGCCTCGTCAAGGCCTACGGGCAAATCCGCATCGGCGATCCCCTCGAGGAGGGAACGCTGATGGGACCGCTGGTAAACCGCCGCGCGGTCGAGGAGATGCTTCAGGGCCTGGAGCGCATCCGGCAACAGGGCGGGGAACTGCTCTACGGCGGCCAACCCCTCGCCCGCCCCGGCGGCTGCTTTGTCGAACCCACCATCGTCCGGGCGGACCCCGCAATGCCGGTCCTCCGGGAAGAAATCTTCGCGCCTATCCTCTACCTGATCGAGTTCGAAACACTCGAAGAGGCCATCGAATGGCACAATGATGTGCCGCAGGGACTCTCCTCGGCCATGTTCACCTCCAGCCTGATCGCGGCCGAAACATTCCTGAGCGCGCGCGGCAGCGACTGCGGCATCGCCAACATCAACATCGGCACCAGCGGGGCCGAGATCGGCGGCGCCTTCGGAGGCGAAAAGGAGACCGGCGGCGGCCGCGAGGCGGGCAGCGATGCCTGGAAAGCGTACATGCGCCGGCAGACGGTCACCATCAACTGGTCCGCCGAACTGCCGCTGGCGCAGGGGGTCCGCTTCGAGCTGTAGATCCTAGAGCTGTAGATCCTATTCGATTCGGTACAGGCGCGAGCCGCCGCTTTCGCCCACCGGCCGGAGTCCCCAGGCGGCTGCGTTCTTGCGCAACTCCTCCGCGTAGTGGTCCCAGTCGTCGATGAGCAGGAAGTCGATGCCGAGCGCTTTCAAATCCGCCGTCGCCACGCGCTTCCAGGCTTCCCTCGGGTCGGCGTGCCAGCGCACGGGAGACTCGTCCAAGACCCGCCAGCGCTCGCCCTCGCCCCGGCCTTCCAGGCGCAGCCGGAGTCCGTGGATATCGCAAGCGCACTCGATCAGCACGCTGTCGGCGAGTTCGGGGCGCCGCATGTCCACCTCGATGAACATCCCGGCCGAGACCCTCTGGTAGGCGCGCCAGGGCGTCAGCGGCGAGTTGTCGAAGGCCTGCACCACGTCCCAGGGATTTGGATGAGCTTTCAAACGCCATTCGGGCGCGCGCGGGAGTTCCTTTGACTGACTGAAGATACGCAATTCGTTCACACCCCAATCCTCGATTCCGGAGCCGGTCTCGGCCACCCGGATCCCGCGCAGCCGCTGCGGAGAAAACCGGAACAGGATGCGGCCGGTGGGCTGGAAATGCGCCGCCAGCGGCGACCACAACACCTGCTGGAGAACGTTGTTGGGCGCCAGTTCGTAACTCATCCGGACCTCGCGCGTGGTGTAGGCGCCGGCCGTTCCACTGATCGAGAAGACTTCGCTTCCGGGGGGCACATGCTCCTCGACCAGCCGGGCGCTGCGGTAGGTCTGAAGCCGCTGGTTGAGATACTCTTCTTGCGGTGTGATCCGCAAAGCGGCCCGCCATGGGATGTTGTTGATCCGCCAGGCATGGCGATCCGAATAGCGCTCGATCACAAACGGCCAGGAGAGCACGGCGTGGACCGCAAGCGCGGCCACGGCCGCGGGCTTCCAGCGCTCCAGCACCAGAGCCATCGCCAGCGCGAGGAAGGGAATCATCGGGATCAGGAAGCGGGTGCCGATGTTGGCCGGGTAGGTGCTGCCGAAAACCGCCGTAGCCAGCAGCAGAAGGCGGCCCGGAGACCAGCGCAAGGCGATGAACGCCAGTGGCGCCAGCAGAAAGACCGGGCCTAACAAGCCACCCAGGGCGCCGCCGTCCACCGTCACCGCCCAGGGCAGATTCCAATCCAGGCGAACGCCGTTGAAGGCGCTCATAGACGCTCTGTAACTCTCTTCAAAGCTGATGGTTACATATGGATTTGGGAACCAGTGATTGAAAAATGGAGCAAGTGGGTTCCCGGCCGTGATCCAGTTCTTCACCATCCACGGCGATATCATTGTCAGGGCAGCACCGGACAGGGCTGTAAGCGCTTGCAGAAAACGTCTGGGGCTCTTCCACAGACGGATCAGGGTCCAGCCGGCGGCGAAGGGGAGGGCGGGGAATGCGGTGTATTTTACCGCATAGCAGAACCCGGACAGCATTCCTATTAAAAACAATGCGTTGAATTGTTTAACCTCAACCCATATGTGCAAACAATAAAACACCGCGAACAGAACCGCCGCCGCCGCCGCGTCGTTGTACGCCGAACTGGCGCTGATGCCCACCACCGGGCTTGCGAACACCAGCACCGTGGCGGCGATCCCCGCATCGCTGCGCCCGGTTCGGCGCGCGTAGCCCAGCATCAGCGCCGCCAGGGCGAAGAGAAACGCCAGGTGAACCAGGGCCGCCGAGGAGTGCCCGCCGAAGGCGAAAGCATGCAGAAACAGCATCTCGACGCCTTGCGAGAGGCACTCGTACATGCTCGCGGGCGCCGGCCGGAACCCACCCTCGCGCAAATAACGCGCGACCAGCCCGAGATGATAGCCCGCGCCGTCCGGGCTCGCCTCCGGCGCCAGCGCCCAAACGAAATAGACCAGCCCGAAGGCCGACAAGGGAAGCAGGAGCAGAAGGCGCTGTCCCGCTGACAGGGGGGCAACGGGCGGGGGCGGCTCCCGGCGGTCGCGGGACCAAACCAGCCGGCTCCCGATGGCGAGCACACTCACTGCCAGCAGCGCTTGCCAGGAAACCGCTCGCGCCGCGCACAGCAGGAAAATGGTGAGGCTGAGGACTGGCGCGCCGGCCAGAAACGCGAGCGCCGCTTCCTCGCTGCGCGGCAGGCGCGGAACGGTCAGGCGAAGCACCAGGCTTCCCGCCGCCATCGCTGTGGCGATGGTCAGCGCGCTTGCCGCCAGGATGAGGAGCGGTTGGATGGTCACTCGATGAACCCGGCCTTGTACAGAGTGAAGCCAAGCCTCGCCCCGTCGAGCTCAGATACGTAGACTTTGTCGATCTCGGCAGCTAAGTAATTGTAGTCGTTATCTTTTAAGAGCTTTGAAGGCACAGGTTGCTTGAAAAGATACGGGCCCGGCTTCGGACAGTCTATCCGGCCGACACGCGCCCCGTTGACGAACACCGACACGCTCACCGGACCGGTCTTCTCGAATGTCGCCGGCACGACGTGAAATTCGACGACTGCTTTCAGGTTCGCCGTGGACCGCAGCAGGAAGCGCAACTCCGGGCGCTGGTTCGTCCAGCGCCATGCGCCTCCCTCAAGCGCCGGGCTGATGTCCCGGACGAAGAAGGACTCGGCGTTTGGCGCATCCATACTCACCAGCATCTGTGCGGGCGCGGCCTCGGCGTCCGGCAACGCTGGCCGCTGCATGGGAGGCGGGTAGCTCTCGGGGGCGCGGACGCATCCGGCAAGCGACGCCAGCGCGGCCAGGGCGGGGAAGAAACGGTTCCTGCTCACCAGCCCTCGATTATAGCCGAGTGGCCGTGGAGCATCAGTGTGGTGCTTTTCAGCCACCCGGGGATTCGCTGCGAGGTTGGTAAGAAACTGTAAATGAATAACTTATTGTTTGGCCCGCGGCATGCCTCTCTGGATTGCGGAGATCGTGGAGGCGGCCATGAAAAAGACAATGTGCTTGGCGGTAGTCCTGGCGGCGGCGGGCGCCGGAAGCGGAGCCTTCGCGCAGGATCCCGATGACGGCGGGCCCGGGCGTGGAGTCGCCCGCATGAGCGTGATCAACGGCGACGTCTCGGTTCGCCGTGGTGATTCCGGCGACTGGATCGCTGCCGCGCCGAACGCGCCGTTGGTGGTGGGCGACCGGATTTTTACCGGTCCGGCCTCCCGGGGAGAAGTGCAGTTCGATTACGCTAACATGATCCGGCTCAACGATAACACGGAGATTCGTTTGTCGGAGCTTGAGTATTTGCGTTACCAGATCCAGGTAGCTGCCGGCACGGTGACGTTCCGCGTTCTGCGGGACAGCCAGGCCGAGACCGAATTGAGCACCCCGAGCGTCTCGGTGCGCCCGGTGCGGCGCGGCGAATACCGCGTGACGGTCTTCGCCGACGGCTCCTCGGAG
>CAKZVG010000615.1 GCA_937921835.1 uncultured Bryobacteraceae bacterium
AAAGGGATTGTAGGAGAGGCCCACGCCCGCCACTTGCGGAAAGAACAGCCGGCCGTGGGTGGCTCCCGAGACGCGCTGCACCAGCAGCGCCATCTGCTCGTCCCGGTCGAGCAGTCCGTGCCGGGCGCGATAGAGCAGGGCGTCGCGGCCCATGGCGCTTGCGTAGATGCGCCGCACCGCCGCCAGGAACGCATCCAGGCGCTGCTGCGGCGATCCCTGGTTGGCGCAAAAGACGCTCTCGTACTTGCCGGAAAACGCGTTCCCGAAGCTGTCTTCGAGCAGACTCGAGGAGCGCACGACGATGGGCGCCTGCCCGAAGTACTCCAGCATTTCGGCGAACTGATCGCGCAGGAACTCCGGAAACGAGCCGGTGAGCATCCGCTCCTGCGCCTGCTCGAGATCGTCCAGGAACCTGGCCGGGTCGCGCTGTTTCCGCCGGGCGCGCCAGCAGCCGTTCCCCACCAGGTAAGAGTAGAAGACATCGGAACCCACGAAGAAGGAATCGTGCGGCTCCAGCAGTTCCCGCCAGCGTTCATCGGCCCGCAGCAGGATGGCGCGCGCGATCAGCATGCCGGCCGCTTTCCCGCCCACCTGGCCGGTGCCGATCATGCGGCGGCGCACGGCCAGCAAGTCCTCGATGGTGAGGTAGCGCCCGGCGAGTTCGAGCATGCGGTCGTTGCGGCTGACGAGCATGTGCAGGAGCCGCCGCAAGGTCTCCCGCCCGGCTTCCGGCCCGCGTTCGCCGCGCTTGACCGCCTCCACCGTCTCTTGCGCGCTTTGAAACGTCCGGTCCCAAAGATCGAGGCGGCCGGTGGTCTCCGCGCCCGCGCCAGTGCGCGTCAGGGCCTCGTAGATGCCGGAAATGGCCGCGCTTCCGGTCACCGGCTGAAAGCTGTCTCCCTGCCAGACGTGCGGCAGATACATGGTCGGGGAATAGCGTTCGAAGACCTTGAGAGGATGGACGTACAACTGACCCTGATGGCGGTGGACGTCCAGCAGCAGTTGCGTGGTCTCGCGGATGGCGGCGACGGCGCGGTAGGAATGGCGCCTGCGCAGCAGCGCGAAATAGGCGATGGTGTCCAGTTCGCGCAGATATGGGCAGGTGACGCGGAAGAAGTTGCCCAGCATCAGGTCGCTGTACCAGTCCGCGGCCAGGTCGGACAGGCAGTCGAAGACGTAGAAGGCGCCTCGGCCGGCCTGGGCGATGACGCGGTGAATCTCCGCCGTGAGGGTTTCAAAGCCGGCCGCCGGGTCCAGGCGGTGGGTTTCGACACGAGGGTCCGGGGGAACCAGCACCGCATGGCGCTCGAAGTGGAAGTAGACAAGCTTTCTTCCCTGCCGCAAGGCTTCCTGGCAGTAGGGCTGGACGAAGGGCAGATAGTCCTCGATCGAGCCTACCTGCCAGACGACGTTGTCGCCCAGGATGAGGCCTTGCAGGATCCGGTCGAGCGCCGGCAAACCGGTGCTCGGCGGGGGCTCAGCCAGCGGCATCGAGAGGAGTCTCCTTTTTGTCCCGGCGGGTCAGCATGGTTTTATTCCTCAGCGCTCGCTGGGCCGCGGCCTCAAGGAAGCGCGATCACCCCCTCCTGGGTCTGGCCGTCCATGCGCACCGATAACGGTTGCGCGAGACGCGCCAGGCGGACGCCCGGCGCGATTTCCTCTCCGGGCAGCGCGCGCAACAGGTCCCAGCGCACGAACTCCTCACCGCTCGAATCGCAGAGAGAGAAGTAGCCGATCCCTGCCGAGGTCACATTGTGGAAGAAGTGGGTGCCTTGCGACGGTTCCATCGGCAGATCCCGGGCCGGGACCTCGACGATGACGCGCGCCCGGGAGATCATGTGCCAGGCCACGGGAATACCGATCCAGGGATCGAACGACCCCCAACGCCCGGGTCCGATCAGAGCGTAGTGCCGGCGCTCCCGCGCCAGCCGCTCGTTGATCTCCGCCACCAGAGAGGCAACCTCGGCGCTCCGCCCGCGATCGTAGCCGTCCGGGTCGATATACACGATGTCGCGCAGCCCCTCGATGCAGCCGTTGCCGAGCACGCGCCGCGAACGGCACAGGACTTTCTCGCGCGGGATCGACTCAAGGAGAACGTCGCAGCGCTCGCGCGACGCCACCAGCGGGCGCATTTGCAGGAAGTAGAATTCCGGCTCCCTGCCCGGGCCGGAGTCCAGATCGGCGGCGAATTCGATCTCGACCGGAAAACCGAGGTCGCGCCGGCAGGCTTCAAACAATTTCTCCAGGATGCCGCAAAGCGGAAAGAGGTTGTGCTTCAGGACGCGCGCGAACGTCACCACGCGGCTGCCGCGCCGGCCGACGCCGTCGTAAATCCGGTCTTCCTCCGCATCGACGACGCTCCCGGCCAGCGCCAGCGTCCCGTCGGCCTCGGCCTGCGCCAGGGGCAGCCTGGCCAGGGTCGCGTCCTGGCCGCTCAGCAGGTCGATATCGCTGCGCGACAGGTCCAGGGCGAAGAACTCCCGCTGCGAAACGCGCATCACCTCGGCGGGCGAGCGGAACTGCGGCAACACGCGCGGGTAGCGGGGACAGAAGCGCAGAGCGTCGCCCCCTTCCACCACCTGCTTTCCCAAGCCCAGCGCGATGGTCGCCACCCCGTCCTCCGGCTTCATCTGGAATACCGGGTCGAAGTTGTGGGACTGGGCCACGCCCGAGAGCGCCGGATAGTAGTAGCGGCCGTAGAGGCGGCCGGCCACCTCTTGCACGATCACCGCCATGCGGGCCTCGGCCAGATCGTGGCCGATGGCCTCCAGATAGCGCCTCGGCCGCTCGACATAGGCCGATGCGTAGACCAGCTTGATGGCCGTCATCAGGTGCGCCAGCCTGACCCTCGGGTCGGGATGGTTGTTGGGCAGCATGTAGGTCGCGTATAGCCCGGCCAGCGGCTGGCGGTGCGAATCCTCCAGAAGCCCCGAGGAGCGCACCGCCAGGGGCACCTTCACCCGCTCGATATAGAACTCCAGGGCGTCCCGCAAGTGGCCGTCCAGTTCGCCTTCGGCGAACCGCCGCCGCACTTCGCCGTCGGCGAGCCCGTCGAGCGCCGCGATGTCGATGCGGTTGTGCCTCAGGAAGGTGTCGGATTCGTCGGCTCCAAGCACCAGCGTCCGCGGGATGCGGATCCGGACGCCTTCGATGCGGTCGTCCCGCGTCCATTCGCTGAGCTGCCGGAAGACGAAGGCCAGGCCACGCCCCTTGCCTCCCAGAGAGCCGCGCCCGAGCACCAGAAACGGGTACTCGGGATCGAACTCGGGCGGGCGGAAGTCGGCGATCGCCCCGCGGTACTTTTCCTTGCGCGCGATCGAGATGGCATTGATGACGTATTCCCGGAGCGCGGCCACCGATGGGAAGTCCGCCAGCGTGATGGGCCTCAGCACCGCCGCCAGCGTGAGTTCACCCCGCGCCCGGAACCACTGCGAGATCTCGTTGCGCCCCACGTGGAACATGAACGACTCGTCCGGCACCTCGCGCAGGGCCTGTTCCATCTCCCACAAGCTCGCCACACGCTTGACCGGCGTCTGGTCCGGCAACCGGAACTCGAAATCGCCCAGGCCGACGTCCTCCAGGACGAACTGCTCGATCCCGGCCCGCACGTTCGCCCCGCGTTTACCGAGCATCCGCGCGCCCACCGACCGGGCCACTTCGGCCGCGTCCGGCTCGGAGGAGTGAACCAGCAGCGGCACTCCGGG